>NZ_NOLK01000019.1:0-80811 GCF_002245985.1 Nostoc sp. 'Peltigera membranacea cyanobiont' 232 | reverse complement strand
CCCAGTCCCCATTCCCCAGTCTCTGTTCCCCAACTTTACCAACAGCTATGACCAATTCCAAGCCACGCGACGTACAAGTTCTACCAATTGCTACAAATACTAAGGCGATCAGAGCACGTAGTTGGTCACGTCTGCGGTTTGAAATTGAATACGCACTTGAAAGAGGTACTACCTCCAATTGCTATTTAATTGAAGCTGATAAAACCGCACTTATCGATCCACCGCCAGAAAGCTTTACCGAAATTTATTTAGAGGCATTGCGGCAGACTTTAGATTTACAAAGTTTGGATTATATAATCTTGGGCCATTTTAGTCCCAATCGAGTTGCAACCCTCAAAGCAATTTTAGAACTGGCACCACAGGTAACTTTTGTCTGTTCTCTTCCCGGTGCGAACAATTTGCGTGCTGCTTTCCTAGAGCAAGATTTGAAGGTCTTGGTGATGCGGGGGAAAGAAACTCTGGACTTAGGCAAGGGTCATGTTTTAAAATTCTTACCCACTCCCAGTCCGCGCTGGCCGGAAGGACTTTGTACCTACGATCAACAAACCCAAATTCTCTACACAGATAAGTTATTTGCAACTCATCTCTGTGGTGATGAAGTGTTTGATGATAACTGGGAAGCGCTCAAAGAAGATCAGCGCTACTACTTTAACTGCCTGATGGCTCCCCAAATTCCTCATGTGCAAGCAGCTTTAGAGAAAATATCAGATTTGCAGGTGAGAATGTATGCTGTGGGTCATGGGCCTTTAGTACGCACCAGCTTAATCGAACTCACTAAAGCTTATGGAGAGTGGAGCCGTTCTCACAACGATCGCGAGATTTCCGTTGCCCTACTTTACGCTTCAGCTTACGGCAATACGGCGACTTTAGCACAAGCGATCGCTCTCGGACTCACTAAAGGTGGAGTTGCAGTCAAATCGATTAACTGCGAATTTGCTACCCCTGATGAAATTCGCATTAACCTAGCACAGTCAGAAGGTTTTATCATCGGTTCTCCTACCATCGGTGGTCATGCGCCAACTCCCATTCATACTGCTTTAGGGATTGTGATCTCAAGCGGTGACAATAGCAAACTTGCTGGAGTCTTTGGTTCTTATGGCTGGAGTGGCGAAGCATTTGACTTAATAGAAGGAAAACTCCGGGATTCTGGATATCGCTTTGGCTTTGATACTCTGAAGGTCAAATTTAAACCTGATGATGTCACACTCAAATTCTGTGAAGAATTAGGTACAGACTTTGCCCAAGCGCTGAAAAAGGCTAAAAAGGTACGCGTACCACAACAAGCTGCTACCCCAGTAGAACAAGCTGTTGGTCGGATTGTTGGTTCCGTCTGCGTGGTGACAGCGAAACTTGGAGAAGTGTCTACCGCAATGCTAGGCGCTTGGGTTTCTCAAGCCACCTTCAACCCACCCGGAATATCTTTGGCGATCGCCAAAGACCGAGCGATCGAATCTTTGATGTATCCAGGCGGTAAGTTTGCCTTAAATATTCTACCTGAAGGCAATCACCAAGATTACATGAAGCATTTCCGTAAATCTTTCGCGCCTGGGGAAGACCGATTTGCCAATTTTAGTACAGCAGTTGCAGATAACGGCTGTACCGTCCTCACCGACGCACTAGCATATTTAGAATGCTCAGTCAACCAACGTCTGGAATGTGGCGATCACTGGGTTGTGTATGCAACTGTAGATGAAGGTAAATTACTCAAGCCTGATGCTGTTACTGCCATCAACCATCGCAAAACTGGCACTCATTATTAGATAGTGAGAAATGTAACTTAACGAAACCGCTTTAGCTCAAATATAGCCAAGGCGTTCTATGACAAAAATTCTCTTTTTTATTATGGGATGGGCATTTTGCCCGTCCCAGTTTTTTTGTCGAGATGTAGAGTAGGCGCAAGTAAATTTTAGTTATCTATCTTTAGAGAGATGTTTCAGATTTGAGAGTCGTATAACTAGCCCTTTGGTAACAAAATTGCAAGTCTTCTACAACAGGACTTACGTTTTAATTGCGTAACTCCTGTTGAAATACGGTTGGGTTAAGACAATCAACCCAAGTAAGCTGACGCAAAAAAACCAAGTATGTTGCGAAACGTAAATAGGCTTAAAGCCCTTACTAATGAAAAAGGACAGCCTTCTACTGCGATCGCTGCTATTTGCGATCGCCAGTTAGCTTTAATTGCGCCGATCTACTTAATGTAGAGATGCGAAATTTCATTGAATCCAAGAAATGTTGGGTGTAATTTAAGTATTAAACCGGAAATAACATAAATTCACTTTGTGAAATTCCGCAATTTTTACCAGGACAATTGTAAAACCGCAGTGTAGTCTTTAACTAGAAAAACAGTATCAGGCAATTGCTAGACAAAATGCCAAATATGGCCGTTGAACTTTTATAATATTTGTTGTTCTTATGACTCCAAAACACACCAAAATTAACTTTCCCCTTTGGCAGTATCTGAACCAGCCTTTATTTAGTCACGATACTAAATTAGTATTGAATCCCCAACGCTTTGCACTGATCTGGCGTCTTCGACTTCTAGAACGCTGCTGGGCTAAAGAATGTGATGCTAAAGGGCCTCAACAGCATTAGCTACCTAAAAAGCCGTCAGATTAAGCCTCGTCTACAGAACGAGGCTTTTTGCCGTCAAGTAAAGCACTCACAGTCATATCTCCCATGACATTAATCGCGGTGCGGCAGCGATCCAAAAACCAGTCTATGGTAACTAGCAAAGCGATGTATTGGGTTGGTAAGCCTACAGAAGTGAACACCAGTGTCATTGTCACCAGTCCCGCATTAGGAATATTTGCCGCACCTACAGAGGCAAAAATCGAGGTCAGGATGACAATTAATTGTTGTCCCAGATTTAGATGTTGTCCAATTAGTTGGGAAATAAACAACGCAGACATTGCTTCATAAAGGGCAGTGCCATCATTATTGAAATTTGCTCCTACTAATGCCCCCAAAGCAGCAGAAGATTCTCTTAAACCGACTTTTGTTTGCAAAACCTCAAAGGTTACGGGCATTGCCGCCGCAGAGGAAGAAGTTGAGAAAGCTGTCAAAAAAGCATCAGAACCACCAGCGAGGAATTTTAACGGAGGTACCCAAGAACCAAATTTTACTCTGGTGAGGTAGTAGCACGCCTGCAATGCCAGTGCTAACAGCACCGCTAGGATAAATGCACCCAAAGATTTAAATGGTGCAAATCCTTGCATAGCAACAGTTTTTGCAACAATTCCAAAGACGGCGAAAGGTACTAAGGCTATTACCCAGTTGAGGACGCGGACTACCGCTTCAAACAAAATCCCGATGACATCCTCTATCGGCTGGTATTCTTTTTTTCCTTGGGCGATTTGTTCAGATTTTAATGCCCGCAGAACAATGCCAAAACTCAGGGCAATAACAATTAGTTGAATGACATTATTATCAACTAATGGCTTGAGGACAGCTTCTGGTACAGCATCTTTTAGTATTCCCCAAGGATCGATACTCTGAGCAGTTATTTGTGTAGTTGTTGAGGTGGTTACTTTACCCCAAGTCCCTGGACGCAGCACATTTGCGACTAAAAGTCCTACTAAAATAGCTACGGTAGTGTTAGTTAAAAGTAGTACAGCCAGTCGCCGTCCGGCTGTACCGGGGATGTTGGTTGTCATTAAGGTATGCAGCACCGCTACCAAAATCAGGGGCGTAGCTAGGGCGCGGAGAGCCTTTAATACTAAATCAGCTGGAATTGCTAAATTATTGATTAAGGTGGCGTTGCTGGGATTGGGATTCCCCGCACCGAGGGCAATTCCAATGCTGACTGCGGCTACAAGGGCGATGAGAATTTGCAATGTGAGAGGGATACGCTGCCACCAAGGGCTAGCTTTGGTTTTAGGCGAAGTAGTACTCTCTGTTTGATTCATTAGTTAGATGCTGATTAACTGCTGTAACTATTAAAACAACACTGATGACAGTGATAATTTCGGAAAAAGAACAGCTTTAATTTGAGGTAAAAACTGCTAATGTAATATTCCGTTGCTTTGCAAAATCCGGCTTGAAAGGGTATACCACAAGGTAGGCCCCTAAAGATATCTTGGCTTGTGGTTGGAGATGCTTATGTCCTTTGTCCCTTTACATATTCACAGTGACTACAGTCTACTAGATGGAGCAAGTCAGCTACCAGAGTTAGTGGATCGAGCGATCGCACTGGGGATGAAAGCGATCGCTCTTACCGATCATGGTGTCATGTATGGTGCGGTTGAACTGATCAAAATCTGCCGTAGTCAAAATATTAAGCCGATTATCGGCAATGAAATGTATGTAATTAATGGCGATATCGAAAAACAAGAACGCCGACCAAAATATCATCAAGTTGTTTTAGCTAAAAATACTAAAGGTTATAAAAATTTAGTCAAATTAACCACAATTTCTCACCTTAAAGGTGTTCAAGGCAAAGGAATTTTTTCTCGTCCTTGTATTAATAAAGATTTACTAAAAGAATATCATGAGGGCTTGATTGTCACCAGCGCTTGCTTGGGTGGAGAGATTCCCCAAGCGATTCTCAGTAATAGACCAGATGCAGCCCGAAAAGTTGCTCAGTGGTATAAAGATGTATTTGGTGATGATTATTATCTAGAAATTCAAGACCACGGCTCCCAAGAAGACCGGATTGTGAATGTTGAAATAGTCAAAATTGCTAGAGAGCTAGGGATTAAAATTGTTGCTACCAATGATTCACATTTTATTTCTTGTTTTGACGTTGAAGCCCATGACGCTTTGCTCTGTATTCAAACTGGTAAATTAATTGCTGAAGATAAGCGGATGCGTTATAGCGGCACAGAGTATCTCAAATCTGGTGAGGAGATGCAGCAGCTATTTCGCGACCATTTACCGGATGATGTGATTGTAGAAGCGATCGCTACTACTCAAGAAGTAGCCGATAAAGTCGAGCCTTACAATATTATGGGTGAGCCTCAGATTCCGACACCACCCATTCCCTCTGGTCATACTGCTGATACTTACGCCGAAGATGTTGCATGGCATGGACTTTTAGAACGGTTAAATCGTAAATCTCGCCAAGAAGTCGATTCCGTCTATAAAGAAAGATTGGAATACGAACTAAAAATGATTCAGCAGATGGGTTTTTCCAAGTACTTTTTAGTTGTATGGGATTACATCAAATTTGCTAGAGATAATAACATTCCTGTGGGGCCAGGTCGGGGTTCGGCGGCTGGTTCATTAGTTGCTTATGCGATGCGAATTACCAATATTGACCCCGTACATCATGGGTTACTATTTGAGCGTTTCTTGAACCCAGAACGTAAATCAATGCCTGATATTGATACAGATTTCTGTATTGAACAACGGGATAAAGTTATTGAATATGTAACTGAGAAATATGGTGCAGATAGAGTTGCCCAAATTATCACTTTTAACCGCCTAACTTCTAAAGCCGTTCTAAAAGATGTCGCCAGAGTATTAAATATTCCCTACGGGGAAGCTGACAAAATGGCGAAAATGATCCCTGTGGTGCGGGGGAAACCAACGAAACTCAAGGTGATGGTTTCCGATAAAACTCCAGAACCAGAGTTTAAAGAGAAATATGATAAAGAACCCCATGTTCGCCACTGGCTTGATATGGCGATGCGAATTGAAGGAACTAATAAAACCTTTGGTGTTCATGCAGCAGGTGTGGTAATTTCTGCCGATCCACTTGATGAAATTGTACCGCTACAGAAGAATAATGACGGTTCTGTAATTACCCAGTATTTCATGGAAGACTTGGAATCAATGGGTTTATTAAAAATGGATTTTCTGGGTTTACGGAACCTAACGCTAATTCAAAAGACCGTTGATTTGATTCAGGAAACGAGAGGATATCGGGTCGATCCTGATGAAATTCCCCGCCAGGAAAGAAAAGCCCAGAGGATATTAGCTAAAGGTGAACATAGCAGTTTACCTAAAGATGTCCAAAAAACTTATGAGTTATTAGAAGCAGGTGAGTTAGAAGGGATATTTCAATTAGAATCTTCTGGGATGCGTCAGATAGTGCGAGATTTGAAACCTTCTAATATAGAAGATATTTCTTCTATTTTGGCACTTTATCGACCGGGGCCGTTAGATGCGAAACTAATTCCTAAGTTTATTGACCGCAAACATGGTCGAGAAAAGATTGATTATCAACACCAAATTCTGGAACCAATATTAGACGAAACCTATGGAATTATGGTCTATCAAGAGCAAATCATGAAAATTGCTCAAGATATGGCTGGATATTCTTTAGGACAAGCTGACTTGCTGCGTCGGGCGATGGGTAAAAAGAAAGTTTCTGAGATGCAAAAGCAGCGAGAAAAATTCGTGGATGGCGCAGCGAAAAACGGTGTACAGAAAAAAGTTGCGGATGAATTATTTGAGCAAATGTTGAAGTTTGCTGAATATTGTTTAAGCTATGACACGGAAATATTGACCGTAGAATATGGATTGTTGCCGATTGGGGAAATTGTAGAAAAACACATTGAATGTAATGTTTACAGCGTTGATAATAATGGGAATATTTACACGCAACCTGTGTTACAGTGGCACAATCGCGGACAACAAGAGGTGTTTGAGTATTGTTTGGAAGATGGTTCATTGATTCGGGCAACAAAAGACCATAAATTTATGACTATTGATGGTCAAATGTTGCCAATCGATGAAATATTTGAACGCGAATTGGATTTGATGCGGGTTGAGGGTTTGCCGAATTGAGAGGACGGACAGTGAAAATTGGGCATTCTTCGCTTGCTATACAAATGAGAGTTAACGGGACTTGTATAAGTTGATAGTGAGGTTAAATCGCCATGTATAGACCAACCCCTTTTCAAGAAGATAATGTTGATAAATTGATCGCCTTTATGAGAGCCAATAGTTTCGCTACGTTGGTATCGATCGTAGACGGTGTACCTTGTGCTTCACACGTTCCTCTTGTCATTGCAATGCAAGGGAATGCTGTTAAATTAATTGGTCATCTGGCAAAGCAAAATCCTCAATCCCAAGCCCTTGGCACTGAGTTACTTGCTATCTTCACCGGGGCACACGCTTACATTTCTCCTACTTTGTATGAAAAGCATGAGAGCGTACCGACGTGGAACTATATTGCTGTTCACGCCTATGGTATTCCCAAAGTTATCATGCTCAATGACTCTCCAGAGTTAATGAACAAAACGATCAATGAGATGATAGACACCTATGAAGCTGACTACAAATCGCATTGGCACAGTTTACCTGACGGATTTCGTGAAGGTATGATGAATGCTATTGTGGGATTTGAAATAACTGTTACACGTTTGGAAGGTAAGTACAAACTTAGTCAAAACCGAAGCCAAGTTGAGCAGCATAATGTGTCAAGTACACTACTGCAAAGTTCAGATCCGGCTGCTCGTGCCGTCGGTGCAGAGATGAAACAAAACCTTGAAGCCAAATGAGTATTAAACATCTCCGTAAAAGAAGATCAAAGTCTTCTGGCTGAAAATGTGCCACTAATCAGGGGGTTGCTGCCTCATTAGCGGCGATCTTTATAGAGAAAAGGTGATGCTATGCTTGCTATAAAAAGGGTTGAGGATACAGTACGATGAAAACTCGCAGCTTTGCAGTCCTCATTTATAAAGAGGACGATATGTATATAGCTGAGTGTCCCGAAGTTGGTACGGTTGATCGGGGAGAGACAATCGAACAGGCAATTGCTAGCTTGAGAGAGGCAACGCAGCTTTACTTAGAGGAATTTCCTCTACCTGAAACATCTCCAAGATATATGACCAGCATTGAGATCACCTATGCCTAAGTTGCCACGAATCTCAAGTAGAGAGGCAATTCGGGCATTGGAGCGTTTGGGTTTTGATACAAATTCGACAAACCGATAATCATGTTGTAATGAAGAAGCAAACCCCGGAAGGGACAATTGGCTGTGTTGTACCCGTGCATCAAGAACTGAAGGTAGGGACATTGAGTGGCATTCTGAAGCAAGCGCAAGTTACACCAGAAGAGTTCATAGAAAATCTGTGAGCGATCGCTCTGAAAATGATTCAACAAAATTTTATTGCTGGAAACGCACCTTTGCTCCATATTATGCCTATAGGCTAAAAGCATAAGGCTACACTTCGTGAGACGATCAAAAAAGGTCATGTTTTTATGTTGTCCTATGAAGATATTGGTGCTGAATGCCGGATCGAGTACCCAAAAGAGTTGTCTGTATGAGATTGCAGATGAGGCTTTATCCACCGAAGCATCTCAACCCCTTTGGGAAGGGAAAATCAACTGGACTCAAAATCGCAGTGTAGCAGAAATTGAGGTGAAAACTGGTACGGGTGCAACGCTGCAAGAATCAATCTCTGATGATTCCCTACAGGCACACCTCACCTATATGCTTCATACACTTACTGATGGTGCTACCAAAGTAATAGATCGGTTGTCAGAAATCGATGTGGTGGGGCATCGGATAGTTCATGGTGGACAAGATTATCGAGATAGTGTAGTCATTACTGAGGATGTCAAAAAGGCGATCGCTAGCTTATCTAACCTTGCTCCAGCCCATAATCCAGTCGCTGTGGAAGGCATAGAAGCAATTGAAGAAATCTCAAAAGATGTCACCCAAGTAGCAGTATTTGATACCGGGTTTCATGCCACTTTACCCGATGCAGCAGCAATCTATCCCGGCCCATATCAGTGGGTAGAACAAGGTATCCGTCGCTATGGGTTTCATGGTATCAGTCACCAATACTGTTCTCAACGTGCTACCCAAATTCTCGGCCGAGATGTTCCACCTGAGCGGTTAATTACCTGTCATCTGGGTAATGGTTGCTCTTTGGCGGCGATTAAAAACGGTCGCAGTATTGACACCACAATGGGATTTACGCCCCTAGAGGGATTGATGATGGGTAGTCGTTCTGGTTCAATCGATCCAGGAATTCTGATTTATCTTTTGCGGTACTGCAATTACTCCGGCGAAAAGTTGGATGATATCTTAAATAAAGCTTCTGGGTTAAAGGGAATTTCGGGTGTATCTAGCGATATGCGGGAAGTGAGAGAAGCGATCGCTCAAGGTAATTCCCGCGCTCAACTGGCGTGGGATATCTATGTGCATCGCCTACGTTCTAATATCGGTGCAATGCTTACCAGTTTGGGTGGATTAGATGCTTTGGTGTTCACAGCAGGTGTGGGTGAACACTCTGCGGAAATTCGTCAAGCCGCCTGTGAAGCCTTTGGTTTTTTGGGGTTGAAACTCGATCTTGAGAAAAATCAACAGCAACCAGTGGATGAAGATATTGCGACAACTGACTCAGCAGTACGGGTATTAGTTATTCATACTCAAGAAGATTGGGCGATCGCTGGGCAGTGTTGGCAACTTTTGCAAAAATAAGAATAGGGTTTACCGAAAAAATTTATAAATACTCGTAACGACAGAAACCAGTGTAAAAATAATTTTCCAAATTCGTGGCCCGATCAAGCTTAAAATATACTCTGCAAGTTTCGGGGCAATAAGTGATGAAAACGACAATAATAAGGCATTAACATCACTAAATCTCTTAATAGCAGCAACAACAACGATAGGGATCAGACAAATCAGCGTCCATGCTAACCAATTTATAAATTTGGAGTTGATGGAAGTACGTCTTTGAAGTTGATTGACAAGAACATAGCGAGTAGTAGCAAATAGTATAGTGAAGCCTATCCAAGCAAATATCGATAATATTCCATTTGCTGGATATAAACTGTAGACTACTAAACCAGCAGGAAACAGCGAAGCTACTTCCCAAACTAGCAGATTTAGCTTAGTCCGAAAGCAACTTAGTATTTGTTCAGTCAGCCAATAATGAGCAGAGACAATTGTTGAGCAGTTGGAATTTTGCATAAAATCCAACTTGATTTTGTGGAATATATCACCATGAATAAGTACGGTGCTTTGCAAAATGATATCTTTCTCTTCATAAGCATCTGAAGCTGATTCAGGCTGCTCATAGTAAGAATTAAAGGTAAGTCCAGACTGTAAGCTTACTTTGCTCCGTGCGGTTTTATTCAGAAAATATTTGATAATATTGACTATAACAATAACGTAAAAAAAATTACTAATCTGTTTTTCAGTAATTTCTTTCTTTCTGAACACAACATTATTGCCGAAACAGGCGTAATACCATAGAGGAATTATCAATTTCGGTGGGATGTACAGAGAAACACCAGTTTTTTGTGCTTGCTGAATCTGTTCTACAACTTGCTCATTAAGGTAAAAACTACACTGCGATCGCTCAACCTTGAGTTCAAAGCGATCGCCTTGAGGAACTTGGATAAATAGAGAGAGTACAACATCAGCTTGGTTATCTGTTTTTATTATGTTGGCGTTCATTATCGAGTTAAATTTGCGATACCCTGTATCAAACTAATCAGAAAACTAAATGTTCCCCGCCACTGCTTTTCTCCAGAAATCACTCCTTGATTATGTGTATTAATAATTAGATTTTTAGCTTCTTCAGGTAAGTTAAAAAGTTCTTTATGGTAACGAGTGATAATATCTCCATCTAACTGCATGACAGTTTGAGCATAAATAATATCAATTTTGGTACTTTTAACATTACTACTGTCAAGCGCAGCTTTTAGTTCAGACATCTTACGTAGGGTACGACCGAATTTATCATTATTTAAAAGTATTTGAATCTCTTTAAAAGTTCTAATCCAATCTTGTTGATTGTTTGCATCTTCGTCATCAAGAATGGGAGTTGGAGCAGGTAATATTGGTTCAGCTAGCTTCACATTCTCCCGATCGGCTTCAACTAGGTTTGGTTGATGTTTCTTGGCATATTCCAGCCTCTGGCGATATCGTTTTACCCGCTCATCCTGAGGGTTATAAAAACCTGAACCCTCCTCAAGGAGAAGGTAAAAATATTCTCTTTCGAGTTGGTTGAATAGACTTTTATAACGCTTACGCAGTTCTTGAGCTTGAGAACCTTCTTCTGGAATCCCTTTCGCCTCAAAGTAGTCAGGATCGTGTATAGAATAAATTTCTTGATATGCCTCCCAAGCATTAAATTTTGAAGCATTAATCCTATCTACAACCATCGTATTCACTTCTAAGGCTGTGATGTCATAAACTAATGTTTGTACAGACGATACTAAATTGTTTAACAAGCCTCTTGCTTGGTTTTGAATATTTTGAGGTTGAGTAGCATTTCGATTTCGAGTCTGAATACTATTTTGGTCTTTAATTTGAGTTTCATTAGACATAGTGTCATCCTCTCACAGTTCTGACTAATCTGACTGTAGCGTTGGTTATGGATAGCTAGATACAAGCAAATTAACCTAACGATTTGGCAAAGTTGGTCTGGTGACTTTAGTTTTAATGGGTAACTAACAGAGAATGCTTAAAGTTCTGACTTTTTGCGATATTTCACCATTTCCATAAAAAATCCATACAATTTTTCTACACTTTCTATATTCTTGTGAATAATCTCCCTGCCGTCTCGAATTTGAGTTAAATGAAATTCACGAATTTCTTTATAGGAACCACTATCGGTAAATTGACTACCAATTTCATTTTGGATATCGCCACTAACAAGATTAATTCGGGTATAGATTCGATTGCCTGGTTTTGCAGCTTCTATCTCATTTTGTGGCTGTTCAGATGACTCTGCTACCCAAGTAGTAATTTTTAAATCAATCGCTTCAACTATTACTGTTTTAATGGCATCAATAATCTCGTCAACATCCAGTCCTTTTTTATCAGCGTTGAGATTAGTAACTATTGTTTTAAAATCACTATTTTTTGGTTGAATGGATAGACTATTATTTTCCAAGTTGTTCGTAACTACAGTATCTAGCATAAGATTAAGGAGGAGAAAGGTCTGATTGCGAACAAAATCAAATTTTAAATCATGTCACAAATTTTACTGCTATTACTTAACAAAACTAAGTAATACCAAAGAAACTTAATAATTTAATACCTTGTTGCTCCACAAAAGTAAAGCTAGATTTCTAGAATCTAATTTCATCTCAAAAAATAAAATAGTTTATTTTAGATGCTGTAAATCAGGAGGCGTAAATTACACTCTAAAAACTAAAATTTGCGCGTATAATATAATACAAAAAACACTGATATACTTCTTTCCAGTTTCTCTTTAGCTAAAGATAGGGGACTTCCAAAAAATAAAATATACAGTAGGGTGTGTTAGGCGAAAGCCGTAACGCACCGAGATATCTGGCGGTGCGTTACGCTGTCGCTAACGCACCCTACAAAATTGGATATTTTTTTAATTGGAAGTCCCTAGACTTCTATAGTAGCTGCTTTCCTGTGTAAGCTACTGTGACTATGTAGCTGAGTAATTTTACAATAACTATATTATATACAATGAGTTGCTTGTGTTAGGGAAGACAAAAAATATGTTGTTGCCACGTAAAGCCATTGCTACACCTTTTATAATTTGTGTGGGTATTTTAGGAGTTGCTTTGATTCAATTTCCCCAATTGCAAAAACTGATAGCTAGCAAACAATCTGTATCTGTAGAGACTCTAGAAAAAGAAATAAAATCAGAAAGTCTCCGTCTTAATTTTCTCAAAAAAACACCTAGTTTTGGTTATGATAATTTCATTGCAGATTTGGTATATCTCAATTTTGCACAGTACTTCGGAGATGATGAAGTTCGGGATAAAACAGGTTATGGTTTAAGTCCAGAATATTTTGAAGTCATTCTAGAACGTGACCCGCGATTTTTAGCAGCGTATCGGAGTCTTTCTATCAGTACTTCATTATATGCTGCTATGCCAGAACGGGCGATCGCACTCTCAGAGAAAGGCTTAAAATCACTATCTCCCTTCATTCCCGAAAAGTCTTATTACGTATGGCGTTACAAAGGAGTTGATGAGTTATTATTTTTAGGCGACGCTAAAGCTTCCCAAAAGTCTTTTACAACGGCGGCAAATTGGGCTAGTAACTTCTCAGATCAGGAAAGTCAGCTTATAGCTAATACTTCCCAAAAAACTGCGGAATTTCTGAGCCGAAATCCTAACAGTAAATATGCTCAGATTTCTACATGGGCAATGGTTTTAAATAATCAAGTTAATGAGAAAACTCGGAACCGAGCAATTAGGGAAATCGAAGCTTTGGGAGGAAAAGTAATTAAAACTCCTGAAGGTACTAATAAAATTCTCTTTCCACCTAAAGATTAAGTTGTTATTTATAGCATTTGACTGCAAATAAAATAAAATTATCTGAAATCGCGCTCATCTCTATCGCTTAGTAAAGTAATATGAGGAGTAATAGTGATGTCAATACAATTGGCAGAATCTGATTTTCAAATATTAGGATGTTTTCCTGTTATTTCCCAGTTACGTCCTCATCTTGAAGAGGCTAAGTTTCTAGAACAAGTTCGATATCAAATGAAAGAAGGATATCAAATTGCATTCTTGGAAATAGAGGAGCAAGCTGTTGCAGTGGCTGGATTTCGCATCTCTACGTGTTTAGCATTGGGAAATTTTTTATATGTTGATGACTTAGTTGTTGATGAGTTGAAGCGATCGCAAGGTTATGGTAAACAGTTATTTCAATGGCTTATTGAATATGCAAAAAATCATGGCTGTAAACACCTCAGTCTTGATTCTGGGGTTCAGCGATTTGGCGCTCACAGGTTTTATCTCATGGAACGCATGAGTATTACAAGTCATCACTTTGGAATAGAGTTGTAGGAACAAGCAATCTGGTTGTGAAAAATGATATTTTTTGGTATGACGGCAAATTAATTTACTCCCAAACTTTAGAGTTAGACATTAACGATCCAGGCTTACTTTATGGAGCGACTGTTTTTACAACATTGCGAATTTATGAGAACTCCCTAGATAGTAATTTAACTAATTGGCAAGCACACTGCGATCGCTTACTTTTCTCAATTCAAACTTTTGGTTGGCAACAACCAGATTGGAATCGTGTGCATCAAGGCGCTGAAATTCTCCTCACACACTTCCCCGTTCTCAGAATTACCCTTTTTCCCGATGGCCGAGAGTGGATAACAGGTAGATTTTTACCATGTGATTTGACAGAAAAACAAAATAATGGTATAATATCCGCCGTCGCTAGCTCGGAATTTTATCGTTCTCTGCCCTCTCATAAAACTGGAAATTATTTGAGTGCTTGGTTGGCAAAAACTAGCTTAGATGCTCAAGAAGCAATATTAGTCGATGTTCAAGGAAATTGGCTAGAAACCAGCACAGGCAACCTTTGGGGATGGTGCGATCGCACTTGGTACACACCACCAATCAAGGCAGGAATATTGCCGGGAATTTTGCGATCGCAACTTGTAAACTGGTTGCAAAACCACCAACAGCCAGTGCAGGAAGAAGCTTGGACGGTGGAGCTAGTCGAGAGATTTGAAGCGATCGCCTACACTAATAGTATCGTCGAAATTATTCCCATTCATACCGTTAATCAGCCTTCAGGGTCGCTACAATATAATCCCTACCATCCTAGCTTTCAGCAAATCAGGGAGCTTTTCTTAGCATGATAGCTACGCCACTTTGTTACACTTAAGATAAGTTAACATAATTCTTAATAATGACCTTTCCGAGCAGAGACGGTAAGCGATGGCGCGAAACATACAGGAGGATAGACCTTAGTGAATAAAAGATGGAGAAATGCAGGGCTGTACGCGCTGCTGTTCATTGTCGTCATTGCGCTGGGAACAGCATTTTTTGACAAACAACCCCAAAGCAGAGAGACATGGCGATACAGTCGCTTTATTCAGGAAGTTCAACAAGGCAAAGTAGAAAAAGTCAGTTTGAGTGCAGATCGCTCTACAGCACTGGTTACACCCAAATATGACCCAAATAAAAAGATTGTTACCTTAGTCAACGATCCAGACCTGATCAATAATCTGACTTCAAAAGGCGTTGATATTTCTGTTTTGCCCCAAACCGATGAAGGAT
The DNA here is from genome assembly GCF_002245985.1 of Nostoc sp. 'Peltigera membranacea cyanobiont' 232. Lineage (NCBI taxonomy): Bacteria > Bacillati > Cyanobacteriota > Cyanophyceae > Nostocales > Nostocaceae > Nostoc > Nostoc sp. 'Peltigera membranacea cyanobiont' 232. The sequence goes on along the minus strand of NZ_NOLK01000019.1, from coordinate 65,892 downwards.
TTTGGTTTAAAGCACTAAGCAGCTTATTTTTCCCTGTATTGCTTTTGGTTGGCTTATTCTTCTTGCTACGTCGCGCTCAAAGTGGCCCAGGTAGCCAAGCCATGAACTTTGGCAAATCCAAAGCCAGAGTGCAAATGGAACCACAAACTCAGGTGACATTTGGCGATGTCGCTGGTATCGATCAAGCCAAGTTGGAATTAAACGAAGTCGTAGACTTCCTGAAAAACGCCGATCGCTTTACCGCCGTTGGTGCAAAAATTCCTAAAGGTGTGCTGTTAGTTGGCCCTCCTGGTACAGGTAAAACCCTCCTTGCTCGTGCTGTAGCTGGTGAAGCAGGTGTACCCTTCTTCTCAATCTCCGGTTCGGAATTTGTCGAAATGTTCGTCGGTGTGGGTGCATCCCGCGTCCGCGATTTATTTGAACAAGCTAAGACCAATGCTCCTTGTATCGTCTTCATCGATGAAATTGACGCAGTAGGTCGTCAACGGGGTGCCGGTTTAGGTGGTGGTAACGATGAGCGGGAACAAACCCTCAACCAGTTGCTCACCGAAATGGACGGCTTTGAAGGTAATACTGGCATCATCATTATTGCCGCTACCAACCGTCCTGATGTCCTAGATGCAGCATTGTTGCGTCCTGGTCGCTTTGACCGTCAAGTTGTGGTAGACCGTCCCGACTATGCCGGACGCAGCGAAATTCTCAAGGTACACGCCCGTGGCAAAACCTTGGCGAAAGATGTAGATTTGGATAAAATCGCCCGTCGTACCCCTGGATTTACTGGCGCAGATTTATCTAACTTATTGAATGAAGCCGCAATTCTGGCAGCCCGCCGGAATTTAACTGAGATTTCAATGGATGAAATCAACGACGCGATCGATCGCGTATTAGCTGGGCCAGAGAAGAAAGACCGGGTAATGAGCGAAAAGCGCAAAACCTTGGTAGCATATCACGAAGCTGGTCACGCCTTAGTTGGTGCTTTAATGCCAGATTATGACCCAGTGCAGAAGATTAGCATCATTCCTCGTGGTCGCGCAGGTGGCTTAACTTGGTTTACCCCCAGCGAAGACCGGATGGACACTGGTTTATACAGCCGCGCTTATCTGGAAAATCAGATGGCTGTGGCTTTAGGTGGTCGGATTGCTGAAGAATTAATCTTTGGTGAAGAAGAAGTTACCACTGGTGCTTCTAATGACTTGCAGCAAGTAGCACGGGTTGCGCGTCAAATGATCACCAGATTTGGCATGAGCGATCGCTTAGGCCCTGTTGCCCTTGGTCGTCAGCAAGGTAACATGTTCCTCGGACGAGATATCATGTCAGAGCGTGATTTCTCTGAAGAAACCGCCGCCGCCATTGATGAAGAAGTCCGCAAACTTGTGGATGTAGCCTATACACGCGCTAAAGAAGTGTTAATAGGCAACCGTCACATTTTAGATCAAATCGCCCAAATGTTGGTTGATAAAGAAACGGTAGACGCTGAAGAGTTGCAAGAAATTCTATCGAATAACGATGTGACAACTGCTGCTTTTGCCTAATTTAATTAGTAGTGAGGAGTTAAGAACAATTCCCAACTCCTCATTGTTAAAAAAGCCCGGTCATCAAGACCGGGCTTTTTATTTGGGGTTATATACCCCGAAGGTTTCGTTATAGAGTTTCAGTATAAATCGCTTGTCTGATAGAGACTACCATCTGAACATAATCAATTCCGGAAAATTAGAAAAATTTTTTAGATACACCCAAATCAATGAAGCTAGAACTCTGACTTTAAAAGGAAAGCATCCATGCATCCTGTGTAGCACCCCTCATAGCGATCAAAAGTGTTCTCCTTTAGATACTTTCCGAATCTTTACTCAATATTCGACCAGTTGCCGATCTTAAACTCTAGATGTCGGTTTCAAAAATAGCCAGGCTACAAAGAACGTAGCCGCCGTGAATAGTTGCGTCAAATCCAAAGCCGATAGATAACCATCTGCAAATGAAGCAATACTGCGATCGGTAATACCGAATACCCAGGATGACAGTCCAAACAGCCAAATCCCATTCTTGAGATTTCCGACGAATTCCTTAGAGTCTGATGGTTTTTGGTCTTTCACGATCTTCTGTCCTGTTGGTGAGGAATTTGATGATTGATGCGAAATAGCTGCCATTAAGAATTTTTTCTGACTCCTGATGTCAAATTTACACTTCCTATTCTTAATATTAATAAATATTTCAGCTACTTGACTTCAATACCCAAAGGTACATCTTCTAACCTTGACATTCCTGCTTTGGTTCTGTCACCTCTGATAGATGGCTATGCTTTGAGTTCTCAGCATTACAGTGTCGGGTTTGAATGCTGAAATTACATTATCTTTAAATAACTATATAAATATTTATTTTTACCTGGTATAAATTACTCCATAGGATAGATGCGTTATAAAAAATCGTAGTGACGCACAGATATGTGCCACTACCGCGCGATGAATTAGATTTCTGGATTAACCAAGTGGATAGTAGGAGGACTCCGATCTAAATTTTGAACGACTTGGAGGGCAACAACTGCAACAGGTAACAAACAAACCTTTAACAAAGATGTTTTCTATGTGTCTGCGCCATCTCAATAGGTGGGTACAAATGCTGTTCCTGGAGTCGGTAGTGTTGAAGCCATAGTTAATACCCTTTGAATCTCGAAATATTAAATACTGGAGTCTAGACTAACCCATGACAAAATGACTCAGTTGGCAATCTAACTTGTCCAAGCACCATAATTCTTTATCGGCGACGTTCTTGGAGTTTGCGATACACAGATTTCAAATCAACTTTATGGTGAGCTAAGGCAACTAAAGTATGATATAGCAAATCAGCCACTTCACCTGCGATCGCATCTGCTTCATCATCTTTAAAAGCCATTACCACCTCGGCGGTTTCCTCACCGATTTTTTTCAAAATTTTATTATCGCCACCGGCAAATAACTTAGAGGTATAAGAACTTTCAGTAGGATTATCGCGGCGATCGCATATTATTTGAAATAATTGCGACAATGTATCCCCTGGTGGTGGGACAATATTCCCTTCTATTTGGTGAAAGCAACTGCGCTCTCCAGTGTGGCAAGCAACATCTCCTAATTGCTCTACCCCTACGAGCAGCGCATCACTATCACAGTCATAACGGATACTCTGCACTTTTTGAATATGTCCAGAAGTCGCCCCCTTGTGCCATAATTCTTGCCGGGAACGGCTCCAAAACCAAGTTTCTTCAGTTTCTAAAGTTTTTTGTAACGACTCCTGATTCATCCACGCCATCATTAAGACAGTACCATCCAAATAATCTTGGACAATTGCAGGCACTAGACCCCGTTCATCGTAGCGAATTTTTTCAATAGGGATGGCGTAATGCAGCGATCGCGAATCGTTAGAAGACATACCAGCTAGTTTGCTCTAATGAGAATAACTTATGGATTCACGATACCATTCTGAATAGAGCAACTGGTATGTTTTTTTGAATTTAACTATCTTATCTAGCTCTAAACAAAAGCATTCCGTTCCATAGCAGACTGCATCTTTACAGCACTTAAAGCGACTTTGTGAGCTTTTGAGGCTTCACCATACCAATGGATGGCCGAGTTAAAAGCTGCTCGGTAAAGATCCTGGTATGCTTCAGATAATCGAGTTTGAATATCTAAAGGCAAGTCTTTGTTGGACTTGTATAACATATTGTTATTTTTTTGGTTCAGTTAATTCTATAGGATAGAAATTCTAAGCAATTTTTAACCCTATCCTGAGATAGAGCTTTTTATTGCCCACTGTTAGGAGAGAACCTTGGTAAATACCACAATTAAAACAACAAAATCACAAGAAGTCTTCGCTGCGGCTCAAAACCTCATGCCTGGAGGAGTCAGTTCTCCAGTTCGTGCCTTTAAATCTGTGGGCGGACAACCCATCGTTTTTGATCGTGTTAAAGGTGCATATATTTGGGATGTAGATGGCAACCAATACATAGACTATGTAGGCACTTGGGGCCCAGCTATTTGTGGTCATGCTCATCCAGAAGTAATTGCAGCCTTGCATGAAGCCTTAGAAAAAGGCACCAGTTTCGGCGCTCCCTCAGCCCTAGAAAATGTTTTGGCAGAAATGGTCATCGATGCCGTTCCCAGCATCGAAATGGTCAGATTTGTTAACTCTGGAACTGAAGCCTGTATGGGAGTTTTGCGACTGATGCGGGCTTTCACCAACCGAGACAAAATCATCAAATTTGAAGGCTGCTACCACGGACACGCCGATACGTTTTTAGTAAAAGCGGGTTCTGGTGTTGCCACACTTGGCTTACCAGACTCACCAGGAGTTCCGAAAGCGGCAACTAGCACCACTCTAACCGCACCTTTCAATGACCTAGAATCCGTTAAAGCCTTGTTTGAAGAAAACCGCGACGAGATTGCTGGCGTTATTCTTGAGCCAGTTGTTGGTAATGCTGGATTTATTGCCCCTGATGCAGGTTTCCTAGAAGGATTACGGGAACTGACTCACGAGCATGGAGCCTTATTGGTGTTTGATGAAGTGATGACAGGCTTCCGCATTGCTTACGGTGGCGCTCAAGAAAAATTTGGCGTGACTCCCGATTTAACAACCTTGGGTAAGGTGATTGGTGGTGGTTTGCCAGTAGGAGCTTATGGCGGTCGGCGAGATATTATGTCAATGGTTGCCCCTGCTGGCCCCGTATATCAAGCTGGGACTCTTTCTGGTAATCCTTTGGCAATGACTGCTGGGATTAAGACTTTAGAATTGCTGCAAAAGCCAGGTACTTACGATTATCTTGAGCGGATAACTAAAAAGCTAGCAGATGGTTTGCTGCAAATTGCTAAAGAAACAGGTCATGCGGCTTGCGGCGGTCAAATCAGCGCAATGTTTGGCTTATTCTTTACCTCGGGCCCAGTTCATAACTACGAAGATGCAAAAAAGTCTGATACAGCCAAATTCGGACGCTTCCATCGAGGTATGTTAGAACGTGGTGTTTACCTAGCACCCTCTCAATTTGAAGCTGGGTTCACGTCTTTTGCTCACACTGAAGAAGACATTGAGCAAACTTTAGCAGTTGCACGGGATGTAATGTCTAGTCTGTAAACTGTTAAATTTTTGGTAAATTTTTGGCGTTGCTGAATCATGGGATGATTTTGTTTAATGCGGAATAGTTTTTCAATGCTTCCAACTGCTAATTCATGCCGCAAATATGCAACGCCAAATTTTTCAATGGGTCTGTGTTGTACCGTCATCACTTAAGTTAGGTCACACCTTTGTCATAATTTCGCAATGGCTTCGTCAATGAGATATGCAATATTTAAACTACATTAAGCATATTCATGTTAATAAGGCATAATTAATTGCTTTTTATAGTTCTCTAAATTCCTCTCATACCTCATAGTCTACAAAAACTAAAGCATAAGAAGGCTCTCACCTTCATGGTGAGGGTTTTATTTATGATATTTAGATTACCCGACGGATCAGGTATTTTTTATGAGTCAGGGGCGGAGCTAACTTTAAAAGATATTACCAATGATGGCGTAGTTTGCATGGCAATGTTTATAAGAGGATAAAAACTGCCGGAAGTATTGTGAAAAAAACGGTTCGACCATTGAAGGAGCTATGAAGTGGAGGACAATAAGTCATTTTTTGGTGTGCAAAAAATATTGATGGCGTTGCTTGTCTTGAGTACTACTACGATGATGCTTATCAAGTCAAGATCGTCTGAGGCTCAAAGTACAGAAAATATAAATGTAAACAATCCACCAGCCAAGATTGGAATTCAACAGCAGATTGAAGAACTAAAAGCAATAATGCTTAAAAGTTGGCAGCAACAAGCACAAACAAAGGGTCTTACCTATGCTGTGCCACCAAGCTTTCAAGGAAAAACAATTGATGCTGCAAAACTTACTCCCGAACAGAAAGTAATTGCTCTCACCTTTGATGATGGGCCATGGCCTGAGAGTACCGCGCAAGTACTGGATATTCTTAAACAAAATCAAATCAAAGGGACATTTTTCCTCATTGGGCAAAATGTGAAGAATTATCCAAACTTAGTAAAACGGGAGATTGCTGAAGGTCACGTAATTGGCAATCATACTTGGCATCATTGGTATCAATTCATGAATCCCCAAGCAGCCGCTTATGAAATTAACCACACAGCAGACCTGATTTATCAAGTTACAGGGATTAAAACAAATCTATTTCGACCACCAGGAGGAATTATGCACAATGGGGTGGCTGATTACGCTAGAAATAACAAATATGCCATCATTCGCTGGTCATCAGACTCTGTAGACTACTCGCGTCCTGCTGTACCAAAGTTAATTAATAATGTGTTCAGAAAAGCTAAACCAGGTGGGATTGTGTTAATGCATGATGGTGGTGGTAATCGCTCTAAAACCGTACAAGCTTTACCAGAAATCATTGCCAACTTTCGGAAACAAGGCTATAGCTTTGTTACTATCCCTGAACTTTTAGTAATGCAAGATAAAGACCAAAGGCTAATTGCACACAAAAAATAACATAATACCACTTTTTTTGAGTACCGCTCAATACAGTTCAGTTAAGCATTTCTTTGTTTGCGGTACTCGACGAGACGCTCTACAAATGTGTTTACGTTAAAAAATAACTTTGACAAAGAGTTAAGCTATAAGCCAAATATATTATTTTAGTTAAAAGTTTTTCTTTACCTTACCCTTTAACCGAGAAGTATTGGGTGGGATTGCCAATTTAACTCACCGTTATTACAAAAAAACCGTCCAAAATTAATATTTGAACGGAATTTTTATGTATTAATACTTTATGCCCACTTAATTCTGTTACTGATTTTACTAGTATCTAAAAGCTACAAGTCAGGAGGCAAAATTACCTGGTCAATTGCGTGGATTACACCGTTAGAGCCTGTAATATCTGCTTGTGTCACTTTAGCATCATTGACAGTCACACCAGTAGCAGGATCAACTTTAATGTTGATTGTGCCACCTTCAAGGCTTTTAACTTCACCAGATTTTAAATCAGTTGACAATACCTTACCAGCTACTACATGGTAAGTTAGGATTTTGAGCAATACTTCTTTGTTGGCTGGTTTTAACAATTCTTGCAAAGCATCTGCTGGCAACTTAGCAAAAGCTGCATCAGTAGGTGCAAAAATAGTTAAGTTATCTTTTCCTTGCAAAGCCCCGGTCAAACCTGCTGCTTTCAAAGCCTTGGTTAAGGTTTTAAAGGAAGCGTTTGATTCTGTCAAGGCTAACAAGTTTTTGCCTTGATTGTCGCTTGCCCCTGGCCCTGGTGGAGTTATAGTAGGTTTCTCACTGGGTTGAGTTCCCGGGATAGTACCTGGTGTGCTGGGTGTTGGTTCAGTAGGTGTCGCGCTACCACCACGATTATAAGGAGGCTCGTTGAAAATACTTGGTCTGGGATTTGTTCCGCTACTTTTCTGTGCTACTTGTTTGCGCTTGGTATTGCCCTTTTCTATTTCGGAAGCAGCCTCAGTAGGCGTGTATTGAGCGTTTACTTGAAGGCGTTGACCCTTGTTATAGGGCGCTTCGTTGAAAATACTGGGTTTAGGATTTAGTGCCTCTTTAGCTTCAGATGGTAAAGTAATAACCAGGCTGAAACTACTAAATCCTGCTATGCCTGCTAATGCGATCAGCAATTTTCTGTAATTTGTCTTCATAAATTTTGTTTGTCTTTTTGTCCACACATTACATAAAGATTTATAACATTTTGCTATGCAGAAAACCTAACTGAAGACGTAAGTAAAACTTTTCCTCAGAATAATTTTTGCAGGGAAGGTAAAATATATAACTTCGGCTTACTCTGATAGGTTATTAAATATATTTAGCACATATTTTATGTAATGAGTGTATTTTCTGCATCACACTGATAAAAACTTAAAAAGCCTCGCTTGCTGTAACGATGCGTGAAAATCCTACATTTACCTTACATCTACAAGGTGTCAATTACAATAAGCTGTGAGAAATATTCTATTTGAAAGCCAACTTATATACAAATTTGTCTGTAAATTAGTAGTTTATTAAAAAATACTGTATCCCTTACAGGACAGGCAATATCTCTGAATTAACCATTGATGATTCAGCAAAAATACAGAAATTAATTACTTAGATATATGAACGTAATTTTACACCAACGGAAATTAAAGTAACTACTGAAGAGTTACAACTGGGCAGTTAGGTTTTTTTATGTATCCCTAATTAAATCATTTGATGATTTGATGTTTTATACAGAAAATAATACCTTTTAAATGCATAACTTTGTTGAGAATCAAGCATAAGTTCAATCATAATCTCAATTAGGTAGACAAAAAGCAGCTAATGTAAAGAAAAATTACTTTAACTAAAGATACAATTGTAAAGTTTAAGAAGTTGACCAGTTATAAGGTATACAACATGCTGGAATTATACCAATGGGAACTATCTCAATACTCAGAGAAAGTGCGCCTAATTCTAGATTTTAAAGGACTAGATTACCGCAAAATAGAGGTTACGCCTGGAATTGGACAAGTAGAACTGTTCCGGCTGACTGGTCAGAAACAAGTGCCAGTGTTAAAGGATCGGAATAAATATATTGCGGATTCTACGGAGATAGCTAAGTATTTAGACTTAGAGTATCCCGATCGCCCGATAATACCCCAAGATCCCAAAAAACGGGGTTTAACTTTATTGATTGAAGAATGGGCGGATGAATCTATAGGCATCAAAGGTCGAAAGGCACTATTTGCAGCCATAAGTCAAGATCAAAATTTCCGCAAGTCTTTATTACCGACCTCAACACCAGATATATTTAAAAGTCTAGTTGGAGGAGTACCCACTGACTTACTGACAGTGTTGGGTTTTGGGGTAGGTTATAGTCCAGATGCGATCCAATCAGCGATCGCATCTTTAAAACAAGACTTGGAAGCGCTAACGTTATTATTGGCAGATAGTCCTTATTTAACTGGAGATGAGCCGACTTTAGCTGACTTGTCAGTAGCAGGCTTATCGATATTGCTCAAGTTCCCCCCTGGCCCCTATCTGGATTTACCAGCTTCTATTAGAGGAAAAGGATTGCCAATCTTTTCAGAGAATATAGATTATGAACCATTCTTTACCTGGCGCGATCGCATTTACGCTCAATTCCGTAAACCATTAATCAGTAGCACCTCAGCCGCAGGAGGTGCGCCAACTTCGATTCAGATTGATTAGATAATTGGGCATTGGGCATGGGGCATTGGGTATGGGGCACAGGGTGGAGAATGACAAATGACCAATGACCAATAACCAATAACCAATGACCAATGACCAATGACAAATGACAAATGACAAATGACTAATCAGATGAATTCGGGACAGCCATTAGGTTCGGTCATTCAAGGTTCTCTAACTGAAGGTTTAGAAGTACGATTGCATCCTGACATTTCTGTGGAAGATATGCGGGTTGGTAAGTTTCTTGTTGTGCAAGGGATGCGATCGCGCTTTTTTTGTATGCTGACAGATGTAGCATTAGGAGCAGCTAATGCCCGAATTATTGCTAATCCCCCCAGTTGGGAAGACACTTTTTTACGAGATGTTTTAGCCGGAAGTGGTACTTATGGTACTATCAACCTCGCGCCGATGTTGATGTTCACTCCCGAAACTGAAGAATCTTTCTCCCCAACAAATGGCAAATCGGCAAATCCCTTTATCCCATCAGTGACGGGTTTAGCTTCATTTGTGCCACAAACCAGCACGACGATGGAATTGTTGCCTGTTAAAACTATTCCTAGTCACTTTAGTCAAGTTTACGATGCCAGTGTTGACGATTTTCGCCGCGTATTTGGTTGGGAAGATGACCCCCAAAGGCGCAATTTTTCCATCGGGAAACCTTTGGATATGGATGTGCCCGTTTGTATCGATTTAAACCGCTTCGTGGAACGGAGTAATGGGGTTTTTGGGAAATCTGGTACTGGTAAATCCTTTCTCACGCGGTTACTTTTAGCTGGCGTTATCCGTAAAAGTGCGGCTGTGAATTTGATTTTTGATATGCACTCTGAGTATGGTTGGGAAGCTGTCGCAGAAGGGAAGAACGTCAGTACTGTTAAGGGTTTAAAACAACTTTTTCCCAGCAAAGTAGAAGTTTACACCCTCGACCCGGAATCGACAAAGCGTCGGGGTGTACGTGATGCTCAAGAACTTTACTTGAGTTACGAGCAAATTGAAGTTGAAGATATTAAGTTATGTAGCCGAGATTTAGGACTCTCTGACGCAGCCTTGGATAACGCCAATATTCTATATAGTGAGTTTGGCAAGTCTTGGATTGTCCAACTGCTGAACATGACTAATGATGAAATCGAGATGTTTTGCGACGAGAAGCGCGGACATAAAGGCTCGATTATGGCATTGCAGCGCAAACTCTTGCGGATGGACAGCTTGAAGTATATGCGAGCGGTTTGCCCCCAGAATTATATTAGTAAAATTGTGCAATGTCTGGAATCTGGGAAGAATGTTGTGATAGAATTTGGTTCCCAGTCTAATATGCTCTCTTATATGTTGGTGACGAATATGATCACCCGACGTATCCACGAGCATTACGTCAAAAAAGCAGATAAATTTCTGCAAAGCAAAAATCCTAGCGATCGCCCCACGCCGTTGATGATTACCATTGAAGAGGCGCATCGTTTCCTAGATCCAGGAGTGGTACAAAGCACTATCTTTGGGACTATTGCCCGCGAACTGCGAAAGTATTTTGTCACTCTTTTGGTAGTCGATCAACGTCCATCGGGTATTGATAATGAGGTTATGTCCCAGATTGGGACTCGGATTACCGCTTTGCTTAATGACGAAAAAGACATTGACGCGATTTTTACGGGTGTATCTGGTGGTAGCGGACTGCGATCGGTATTGGCAAAGTTAGACTCTAAGCAACAAGCTTTAATTTTGGGTCATGCCGTTCCCATGCCAGTAGTAGTACGTACTCGTCCTTACGACGCAACTTTTTACGAAGAAATTGGTGAGCCAGCCTGGGAAGAAAAACCTGACGCGGAAGTATTCGCTGCGGCTGAACTCGCCAAAGCTGACTTAGGATTCTAGATAGTCATTTGTCAGTTGTCCTTTGTCCTTTGCAAATGACCAATGACTAATGACAAATGACAAATCCCCAATTCGTAACATCCCCCATCCTCACAGGAAAATAAGTTCGGTTATCCGGCTAGTTCTTGGCAACAGAAGAGGGGTTTTTGGGGTCACTATAGATATAGTCAGTAATTTCAAGGAAGCTTAAATTTTTTTTCTAAACGAGTAATTTTGAATTATAATTTAAAGCTTTATCTTAAGATACTTTACTATCTGCCTGATTTATCGTACTATAAAGTAAGTGGAACTCATAACGACTTCGGATTTATTAGTTGCTGTCATTAACTACCTAAAAAATAATTCTCAAAAATAACCAGTGTGCTTATAAGAGATTGAACAATTTAGGGAAGGTAGGGGAACCTATCTTAGGGGCTTACCGTCTTAACAACGTCTGTATCAATTGATAATTGTTTTTAGTAGCTCCTGATATTTTGTGATAGATTTACTACCTTTATCCATCCATTTTAGTAAGAAAACATACATTTTATTTACGGAGTAGAGGACAACGCACCAATGCCTACTGTCAATACCCAAACGGAAAACCTCAACACCAGATTCACGGCTGATATGGTGCGAACCTATCTGCGAGAAATTGGTCGTGTACCACTGCTAACCCGCGAACAAGAGATTGTCTTTGGGAAGCAGGTTCAACAAATGATGACGCTCATCGATGCCAAAGAGGTTTTGGCGAAGAAACTGCAACGCGAACCGGATATGTCAGAGTGGGCTGACGTGGTTCAATTATCAGAAACTGAAGTACAGCAAACTGTAGCCCAAGGTAAGCGGGCAAAGCAAAAAATGATCGAAGCGAATTTGCGCTTGGTCGTTGCTATTGCGAAAAAATACCAAAAGCGAAATATGGAATTTCTGGATTTAATCCAGGAAGGAACACTAGGATTAGAGCGGGGTGTGGAGAAATTTGACCCAATGAGGGGTTATAAGTTCTCGACTTACGCTTACTGGTGGATTCGCCAAGCTATTACCCGCGCGATCGCTCAACAAGGGCGTACTATCCGCTTACCGATTCACATTACCGAAAAACTCAACAAAATCAAGAAAGTACAGCGTGAGTTGGCTCAAACCTTGGGGCGATCGCCTACTCCAGCCGAAATTGCTAAAGAACTAGAACTAGAACCTGTTCAGATTCGCGAGTACCTGAACATGGCGCGTCAACCAGTATCTTTGGATGTTAAAGTTGGCGATAATCAGGATACTGAGTTGCAAGAAATGCTCGAAGATGGCGGCCCATCACCAGAGTATTACACCAACCAGGAATTCTTACGCCAAGACTTGAACAACCTACTAGCAGAACTAACCCCGCAACAGCGAGAAGTTTTAGCTCTACGCTTTGGTTTAGAAGATGGTAATGAAATGTCATTGGCGAAAGTGGGTGAGAGATTGAATCTCAGCCGCGAACGCGTCCGCCAGTTAGAGCATCAGGCTTTGGCTCATCTGCGTCGCCGTCGCGCCAATGTCCAAGAATACATTGCTAGTTAAATATAGAGACGCGGGATTTCGCGTCTCTAAAGCTTGATGCGCCTCCTAAATTCAGGGGGCGATTTTTTATGCCGATGGGCAGGAAAAATATTAGGACTAGTATTTGATTTTTGAAATCTTACGTAGGGGAGGCAGTCGCGTGGGCGGGTTTCCCGACTTGAGCGTTAGCGTAGCGGTAGCGACGCAGGAGCGTCACTGGCGTTGCGTTAGCAGGGAGAGTACGGCACCATCAGCTTGGGATGGTGCCGTACTCTCCCTGCTAACACACCCTACAAATACTTATATTTATATTTTTTCAAAAATCAAATATGATTCCTATAGTATTTTTATTCATTAAAAAGTAAAAAACAAGATGCCACACAACTGATGTTGATTGAGAAGATTTAATTTCTGATTAACCTCACCCAATGGGATGAATCTATTGAATTAAGAATAAATTAAGTTATATTAAGCAATATAAAGTTAATTAAATAGCTCTGTAGTAAAGGCTTCAGCCCTGACTACAGAGCTTTCATTTGTCACGATCGCTCACTGACTCTAACTGATGGTAATCTAAGATTGTTGAGCTAGATAAAATAAAAACTTTAGTTTTTGACAGTTTTCTTTTTTGGACAATAGTAATATAAGTCGTGAACTAAGTCTTTGACAATTAAGACTTGGTTATAGTTTAAGTAAGTTCTAAAAAACTTAGTTGATTTTTTAACAGGAGAAGTAGGGTGCTTAACAACCTTTATCAGTTCTTATCTCCCCGCCAGTGGGGAATTTCCCTAGCGGGCTTAGGCTTACTTCTCGGTTTGGGCTTTATAGGCAAGCAGACTCAAGTTGTACCGATTACAGATTCTCCATTATCATCGGCTCAGATTCAGAAAACCAAAATCTCCGAAAACTCCCTTTTGTCTCAGTTCAGAAGAGTTAGAGAAGAAAGAAGTCAGCAGAGAGCGGCGGCTGGAGAGAGAGGGGTTTTTATGCATAAGAGCGGAAAAACACTTCCTACAACCACAGCACTGGTTCCAGATTCTCAGGGAGCTACAGGCGCAGAAGTTTTACCAAAAGTGAATTTTCCTGTAAAAGATGGGGTTTATCTCTATGGTCAATCCCCAAAATCAAACCAGCTTGGTCAAGGTTACATTATATTTCAAAAGCAGCAGGACAAGATAACTGGTGCGTTGTATATGCCTCATTCAGAGTTTAATTGTTTTCAGGGTACACTTAGCCAATCGGGAGAGTTGGCGATGACGGTTAATAGTTCGTCAAATGAAGCCAATTCTGTTCAGTCAAATCAGGTAGCTGCAAACAATAGACTGCCTCAAGTCAGTGAAGATGAGTTCAGCAGTTATCCTTACTCAGTGGCTCTGCAAGACTTTTATCAATTAAATTCCATCACAGCTAGCGATCGCCGCACGTTGCAAATGTGTAAATAATCTTTAAGTTAATACTCAATTCCTGGTTGCGCTTTAACGCCTTGATCGCGGAAAGGGTGCTTAATTAAGGTCATTTCAGTTACGAGGTCAGCACGCTCAATTAAACCAGCCGGTGCGCCTCTGCCTGTGAGAATAACGTGTTTGTTAGCTGGTTTTTGTGCCAAACCCGCTAAAACGTCCTCTAATGGTAAGTAAGCCATTTTGAGGGCGATATTGATTTCGTCTAATAACACCACATGAAAGTCTGGGTTGCGAATATATTCTAATGATTTTTCCCAGGCGGCGCTAGCTTTGTCAAGATCGCGATCGCGGTCTTGAGTTTCCCAAGTGAAGCCTTCGCCCATTGCATGAAATTCTATTTGGTCTTCCCAATAGCTGAAAACCCTTTTTTCTGAAGGTTCCCAACTTCCCTTGATGAATTGAACAATCGCTACTTTATACCCGTGACCTAGCGATCGTAACACCATCCCTAAAGCCGCAGTAGTTTTACCTTTACCATTACCAGTATTTACAATAATTAATCCTTTTTCGGGTACAGCTTCTGCTATACGCTTGTCTTGTACTTCTTTGCGCCGCTGCATCTTCTTGCGGTACTGTTCATCAGTCAGAGATGAAGACATTACCTCATCAATCAAGCGTCCAATTTCTTGGTCTTGGTTTAATTCTTGTGGTGTATCGTTTTTCATCAACTTCTTCTAGAAATAATTGTTAAAACTTTTGCCAATGAATCGAAATTCTATTTATAATTTGATTCTAGCTAAATCACATAATTGAATACGTCCAGTAAGATTTTATAGAAAAATATTTCTCCTGTGTTAGCTTTTTTTACATGATTTGCAGACAAGTATGTAAAACTATATGATATAAAAGCTGGACTTATAATTTGAATTTAATATTACTATTTTAAATAATTTAATATGTTCATTAAAGCACTTTATCAGTATATTCCAATCGCAAGTGGTTGAAGGTGAAGCGTTCAACAGCAAACTACCAACTATTTACCAACCATCTTGAAGAACAAAGCCGATTAGCCCGCAATTTATTGCAGAGTGGGAAAACAACGCAAAACCAGGGTTTTAGGAATCGAGGTTAGACCAATTGTCAATTAACAAACAGTCTGATAACCTTCAACCTGTCTGTAAATCAGCACTGTTGTATATATTTCTCACAAATTTTACCAAAACCTTGATAATATTAATAGCGATCGCATTCAACTTTGGAAGCCGAGTAGATCGTTTACCCTAAAAATGGTTAAAGGGAAATTTTGAGTTTTATTAAATAAAATTAATGTCTGAACAAAAGCCTATAAATCCTTGGAATTACAAACCTTGGTGGTGTCAGCCCTGGTCTATAGTTTTGACGGGTGTAACACTAATTAGTGGTAGCTGGTTGCTATTTAAAACTATCTGGCTAACAGTACTTGTTTCTATCCCTGTAGTGACATGGATGGGATTTTTTGTGTTGTTTTGGCCACAACTAATGATTCGCAGTGGGATTTTGGAGTCCTATAAAGACTAATTCGAGCCTGATATGTTAAGGGAAATTCCTCCAGAGAGAGAAAATTATCCTCAGCACATTGCAATGCTACACTCAGGAACTACAAACCTGGTCTTCCCATCTCTGCGTTTCTCCATCTCTGTTACTCTACGGCTGTAACGTTGCTGCTGGAGACGCTGGGGAAGAATTCATTCAAAAGTTGCACAAACTGACAACAGCTAGCATTGCTGCTTCTGCCAATCTCACAGGGAATGCTGCTAGTTACACTGAAAATGCCCCTGAGATACTGATTGCAGAATCAGATACAACTGTTACTGACCCAGATTCTGCCAACTTCCACACTGGCAAATTGACCCTTTGCATCTATACAAATTGGTAGTATTAAAAATATCAAGTTTTTACGGTAACACTGACAGTATAATAAGTTTTGATAATTTTTAGTCGATCTCGATCATTTTTAACCTGGCTTTGGGCACAAGACCTTGTAAGCATCTACATACTCAGGGAATTTGCACAGTGAAAGTTAGGGTGATATGAACAATAGAGCAAACCAAAGGCATGAAGAACATCATGCAATACAATATTTCTGTATATTCAACCGAATGCTAATTTTCATTGCAGAGATGTTTATATCACACAGCCTTGATGCTGGAAAGTTAACCCTGCGGTTATTGCAAAATCTCCAGCGTACCAAACTTTTCTGGCTAAGGCTCAGGCATTCATCTGTGAAAACCCAAACTGTTCCTCTATCTGAAAATGAAGCAGAAAGGCTCAAAGCATTGGCGGGCTACAATATTTTGGATACCCTACCCGAACAAGCATTTGATGACCTAACTGCTCTGGCTGCCTATATTTGTAAGACTCCAATTGCTTTAATTAGTTTAGTAGATGCCGATCGCCAATGGTTTAAATCTAAGATTGGACTAAAAGTTAGGGAAACACCCAGAGAGTCGGCTTTTTGCTCTCATACCATTCTGCAACCAGAGAATATATTAGTAATTCCCAACACTATCAAGGACGATCGCTTTGCTAACAATCCTCTAGTCAGAGGTAATTCCAAAATTCGTTTTTATGCTGGTGCGCCACTAGTTACGCCCAATGGTTTGTCTGTCGGAACGTTATGTGTCATGGATACCGTTCCTCGTCAGCTAAGTTACCAGCAGTTAGATGCACTGCGCCGCCTAAGTCGGCAAGCGATCGCTCAGATGGAACTCATTCAGGAAGTTCGCAACCGCAAACAATCAGAGATAGAAGGAAGGCAGTTATCGCTGACCGACGATCTAACAGGTTTGCATAATCGACGTGGTTTCTTCGTGATGGCTGAACAACAGTTAAAAATTGCTCACCGGATGAGATTGTTGTGCTGGGTTATTTTCATTGATTTAGATGGGTTAAAACAGGTTAACGATACCCTTGGTCATGAGATAGGAGATGCCTTGATTATTGATGCTGGTCAATTACTCAAGCAAAGTTTTCGGAACTCGGATATTGTTGCTCGCTTGGGTGGAGATGAGTTCATTGTTTTCATCTCCAGCTACTTTAAGGATGCAGATAGCATTCAAGAGTATCTACAAGCAAATATTGCCAACTTTAATCAACAGCAAAACCGTAGCTATGAACTTTCGATGAGTATGGGGATAGAGCGTTACTCACCAGAAAGCAATATGTCACTAGAACAACTAATTGCCAGGTCTGACGAGTTAATGTACGCTCATAAACGTCTGAAGCGAGAATCTATTCGATAAAGGGGATGGGGCTTGTTGCGGAAACTCGGTTTTAAAATACTCATAACCATTAGAAAATAGATTTAGGTGTTTTATAAAAAAGCTTTCTCGTGGCAATTGACATATTGCTCAAGTTCTTGTCGCCAAGAAAGATCGTTAGATGAAATAGGATACAGAAACTTGCTCATCAACTGACGGGCAACATCAATGCGTCCAGCTTTTGCATAAAGTCGCACAATTGGTAGAAGAAGGCTGACATTAGGTTGCTTTTGCTTATTGAGAACATTTACAGCCCGTTCGAGTATTTTGATTGCTTCTTCAGGGCGATCGCGGTCGAGGTAAGCTTTAGCAAGTTGAGATGCTTGCTCTACAAATAATTCTGGCGCTGCGTAGCTAGACTGTAAATCAACCGCTTGCTGGGCAATGGATAAATTACCCACTGCTAACGCTGTAGATACCAGATTGCCAATGCTTGCGTCTTTGTAACCATCCTTAGAAATCTCCTGGAGCGTTTTCCAGGCTGCTTCGACTTGATTGGTATTCAAAAACTGTTGCAAGATTAAGGACGGCATAGAGACGACATTGGGATCGGTAGGTAAGGATAAAGCCCATTTGACAGCAGTTTGACGAGTCGTTTCCGCAGAGGCTGTTTCTCCAGCATTAGTATAAGCGCGAGCAATTGCTGCATAAGCTTGGGCACGAGTGTCAATTTCTTTAATGTTTGATGACAAACTTAAAGCTTTCGCAAATATCATCTGAGCTTGAGTTTTTTGCCCACTTTTTGCAAATACTGTGGCAACCTGTGCCAATGTATCAATTGCAGAAGAATAGTTTGGGCTTCGACGCGGAATCCGCTCTGCAATAGAGATGGCTTTGTCGGGTTGATTCTGTTTAGCATAAGCGATCGCCAGAGATTGGAGTAACTCAATGCGGCGCTCAGGGTTTTTTGATAAGCGTTGAACAAAAGGTGCGATCGCATCTAGGGCATTAATTTCACCTGCAAAGTTAATAGGTGGTTCCACTTTGGCAAATGCGTTCTGGGTAAGTAATTGCTCAAAAGCTGTTTTGGCTTCTAAGAGATTGCCATCCCTAATGGCTGTCATCAGAAGATCGTCAAGACGCAAATTTCCAGATGCCGCAAGTTTCACGAATTGGGCGATCGCTTTGGAGGCTTTTTCCGGTTGGTTGCGGCGGCGATATTCGCCTGCGGCTGGCAACAAATAGTCGCTACCCAAATCGATGATTCCCACTCCTTCAAGTGTCGGCAGCCCCGTAAAAAGGCGGTCGGGATTGCCCCCAGCTTTTAAGTAGGCGGACAAAAAGTGATTGATTGCTAGCCCCCTTCGCAGCCCACTAAATCCATCCTTAAAGACTTTATCAGCCTGTTCGGTCTGTTTAGCGCGATCGTAAGCAGCAGCTAAACGTCCGTAGGGAGCATCATCTTCAGGAGAGCTTCTTTTAAAATAAAGGTTGGCTCGTGATAGCTGATTTAATTGTAGATACAGCGCAATCAGGTCTGAATTGACGATTTGTCCTGCGGGGGTAGCTTTGGCAACACGATCGGCAAGTAGAAGTGCTTTTTGCGATTGGTTGGTATCAGCATAAACGCGGGCTAAAGATAAACTTGGGGCGCTACGAGAAAGAACGGTTTCAATTTGCGGCAACTGTGGGACAATAGCTTTGGACAGTCCAAGCTCGACAACTGCATCAAGAAGCTTGGTTAATTGAGCAGCGCGGCCTTGCATATCGGTAGACTTTAATGCCTTGGCGATCGCTTGGTTGAGAAGTAGAGCCGCGCGGTCATCGCCCTGTAACTGTTGGTAATAGCCTGCTAGTTTGCCAGTCATTTCTGCCCGTAAAGTCAACGATGGCAACTTTTCAATCCGATTTGCTAATTGGTCGAAAATGGCAGTGAGTTGAGGTTTCTGAGTCTTGGGTAGTGCTTTGAGCAATGCATCCATTCGGGCTGGAGAACCTGTGTCAGGCGGCCCTGGATCTGGCTTCTCGATCAACCATTGTCCTAACTCCCTCTGTATGGCTAAATCTAAGGAACTGGGTGATATTGCGATCCCTTGGAGTTCATCGAGTTTACGTGCCACTGCATCTGTAGCAACAGTTTCGGACAATGGCTTTACCGGATACCAGTTGATATAACTGCGCTCGTTGCTCAACAAAGCTTGGCAGGTTTGATTGGAGGTTTGTGCTTGTACCAATGAAAAGGGTAAGGAAGTTGCGATCGCAAGGCTGAAAATCGGAAAGATTCTTAATAAAAGGTGCATGGGTCTGAATTGGCGAAATGGCTCAACAGTCAAAACCCGATCGTGTTAGGCTGGGCGAGCGCAGATGTTAAATCTCTCTTTGTGCAATCGGTTTAGCTAAAAAGAGCAAATGGATATGATGCTGTACAATAAGGTGCGCGATCGCTCTTTTTCTACACTCGTACCCCATGCTTCCAAAGTGCTAATTTACTACTTGGCTGCCATGACTGCGGGGATCGTCTTGATTAGCCGTTGGTGCTACTGGGGCTGAAAATTTGGAAACTTTGCCGCTAGCTTGAGCATAAGGCAGAGATGAACCTGTAACCAAAGCCTCTAAATTGCTAGCCATAATTGTGCGGGGCTGATCGCCGATCGATTGGGCGATGGTTTCTCCTTGCTGACTCAAAAATACAAAATGGGGAATCCCATCTACCCGATATTTCAACATCTCTGGTAGCCACTTGGTATTATCTACATTCAGCATGACAAAATTCATCTTGTCAGCATACTCTGTTTCCAGTTGAATGATATCTGGTGCCATTTTCTGACAGACAGCACACCAATCAGCATAAAATTCTACTAGAGATGGTTTGCCGTTGCTGACAGCTACTTCTAGGGGTGTAGATGAATCGCTTAACTTGGCTAAGGTTGCCGAGGTCGTTTCAGTTCGCAATCCTAAGACGAGGGCAACGCTAAGAGCGATCGCTACCATTACAATTAAGAAGTTTCTCAAACGCTTCCCGAATGGAGATTCAGGCTTATCTGGGGAATTAACAGGTGAATCAGTACTCATAACAGAATTATTAAAACTTATTAAGTATTTTCTTCTTTAGTCTAGCTGACTCCAAGCGCTCTTTAATACGTAATTCGATCCTCAAAATGGGTATTACAAATAAGGACTTTAGATGAAATAGGTTTTCCAAGATGATTTTCAGCTTCAGAAATATCAGTGCTGTGTGTGCCGTATTTTTATTAGTCAGCGTTAGCAGCTTTCAGAAGTTAGCCATAGCCAATATAAATAACCAGTCCCAACTAATAGCCCAGCAGATTAAAACCCAGCCACACCCAGTCTTTAAATCTATCCTGCCCAAATTAAAGCAAAAGACTCAAATTAAGATTTTATTGCCGAAGTTTATTCCTGAGTCGGATGGGGAAAATCCAATTTACGCAAATATAGAAACTGCTACGCAAAAAAACTACGAGATTTTACTGGCTTTCAGTCCCGATTGTTATGGGGCCTCTGCTTGTCGTTTGGGTGTGGTTACGGCTTCAGCCGTAACCCGCAAAACACCCGGTTTGACTGGGAAACGTGTATCCTTAGCTAAGGGATTCACTGGCTATTTTGTAGATTTTACTTGTGGTGCTGGTTGCTCAGATGCTACCTTGACTTGGAGACAACAGGGTGTGCAATATGTTGTTGGGTTGAAAGCAGGCGATCGCACTTCTTTAATAAAAATGGCTAATTCTGCGATTAATCCCTAGTATGTCAACCTCACAATACTTGGATTAAATAACGAACCACAGAGCCATAGAGAACACATAGAGAAAGATTCTAAAACTTGGTTTACTTAGTAAATCCAAAAGATATTTCAACTTTTATTTGTTCTATTTTCTTGGATTACATGAATAATTGATGGCAGTAAAGAAATAACTATAATTAATCCAATAATTGGTAACAAATACTTATCTACCTGTTCAGGTGGCAGAGATTTTCCTAAGAAAAATCCTAAGATAGTGATGCCGAATGTCCAAAGAAAGCCACCAATTAAGTTGTAAGAAAGAAATGTCCGATAATGCATTGCACCAATCCCAGCCACAATCGGCGCAAAAGTGCGAATAATCGGTGTAAACCTCGCCAAAACTAGAGTTTTTTTGCCATGTTTATCATAAAAATTCTGGGTTTTTACCAGGTGTTTTTTATGAAACAACCATGAATCTTCTTTCTGAAATAACTTTCTGCCAAATCTGTATCCTGTAGTGTAGCCAACATTATCACCAAGGACTGCACAAACAAAAGAACCAAAAATCAGAACCCAAATGTTAAATACGGGTTCTGGAACAGACGCGAGGAATCCAGCAGTAAATAGTAAACTATCTCCTGGCAGAAAAAAACCAATTAGCAAGCCAGATTCCGCAAAGACAATTGCCCATACCCCAAAGTAGCCAATTTTTGTAATTAGGTCTGGTAAATTTAAATGCATAAAATCTTTTACCGTTAAACAATAAGCCTAAAATATCTTAACGTTCAGCAATTTTCCTGAATAAAAAGTAATATTAAAATTACGTAAAGTTCTTGTGTAATCTTTAGAAATATAGTGACAGATGGCACATTTTGGGTTACAGGTGCAAAATGGGAAGATATTTGAAAGTACTAAGATTATTTTGGGGTGCTGCGATCGCAGCTGAGTTGGAGTATCGTGTTAACTTTTTCATAACTACCCTCAGCAGCTTGGGAAATCTTGTTGGCAGCCTCTTTGGACTATTCTTGTTTTACCGCACTGGCTATACTTTTAGTGGCTGGACATGGGAAGCAGCTTTAGTAGTTCTAGGAATTTTTACCTTACTACAGGGATTTTCTGCGACTTTTCTAGCGTCGAACTTGAATCGCATTGTCCGCCATGTCCAAGAAGGCACTTTAGATTTTATATTGTTAAAACCTATCCGCAGTCAGTTTTGGCTTTCCACTCATACCCTTTCACCTTGGGGACTACCGGATATAATTTTTGGTTGTATTATTATTGGCTATGCAGGTAAACGCCTTGGTGTAGGGATAAACGGCTATCTACTTGGTATAGTGCCGTTGTTGTTCAGCTTCGTGATTTTATACAGCCTGTGGTTTATGCTGGGAGCGACGAGTATTTGGTTCATAAAAGTATACAATGCTACCGAAGTACTGCGTGGTTTGCTTGAAGCTGGACGGTATCCTATTGCTGCATATCCCACTGCTTACCGCTTTTTCTTCACCTTTGTAATGCCAGTAGCCTTTTTAACTACAGTCCCAGCCCAGGCATTACTGGGTCGGAGTGAAATTAGCTGGTTAATAGGTGCGGCTATATTAGCAGTAGCGCTGTTTTTTGCTTCTACTTGGTTTTGGCGGTTTGCGTTGCGGTTTTATACTAGTGCTTCGAGTTAGAGAAATATGAAAAGTAATCAAATTCTCATCCAGAAGTACTCAAAAAACCTATGGAAGAACAATTGCAACTTGCAAGTCAAGGTGATTTGGATTTATAACATTTTATGGAATCCCAAATAGACATACATTTGCCTAATGGAGTTTTACAACGCTTGCAAAATGTGAAAGATTTTGTAGGTGGAAGCGTTAACTCTCTAAGTAACTCAGCACAGCAAGTTGGAGAGTCTTTGAAGACAACAGCAACTACAACAACTGATACAGTTACAACAAGTTTAGAGCAAACTTGGCAAACTGCTGAGAAATTTAAAAGTACAACATCGGGAGCGGTTAAAGATGCAATGACATCTTCTGTAAGTGATTGGCTGACACAACACCCGATATTTTTTAGGTTAGTTCAAATATTAGGTTGGGCGACTAATCACCCAATTATTAGTATAGTGATTTTGCTGTTTGCGATCGCTATCATCTGGAGCATCATCAAAGCAATTGTGCGCTTGCTTGAAACAGCTAGTTGGTCAATACTCCAAGTCCCGTTAAAATTGCTTCAGGCTTTGATTAAAGTTGGTTTTTTATCTTTAAGTAAAGTTGGTAGTTTTGCTGTTCAACAAATTACAGCTACTAAAACAACTGATATCCTACCAGCTTTACCACCGGAAAATTTTCAACCAAATAAACAACAACGATTAGCAGAAATTTCTAGTCGCTTGGAAGTAATTCAAAAGGAACAGCATGAGCTTTTACAAGAAGCAGCAGACTTGATTGCATCTGACACAATTGATATAGAAATATCCCAAATTAAACAGCTAAGAAGCGTTGAATCACATCTTGGCTGAGTTCGGTGGTGGAACCGGAGGCGACAATACCGCCTTTTTGCATAGCGTAATAATAATCAGCCTGACGGACAAAGTGCAAATGTTGCTCTACCAATAAAACCGAAATACCTGTCGTTTCGACAATGCGACGGACTGCGGCTTCAATTTCGAGGATGATTGAGGGTTGAATACCTTCAGTGGGTTCATCTAAGACAAGTAATTGAGGTTCTCCCATTAAAGCACGTGCGATCGCTAATTGTTGCTGTTGTCCTCCACTCAAATCACCACCCATCCGCGAAAGCATAGTTTTTAACACCGGGAATAAGCTAAAAACTTCCTCTGGAATTTCTGCTTTTTTTATTGGTTTGCGTCTAGCTTCCAACCCCAGCAGCAGATTTTCTTTTACTGTCAAACGGGGGATAATTTCTCGCCCTTGGGGGACATAACCAATTCCTAACTTTGCCCTTTGGTCGGGAGATTTCGAGTTGATTAATTCTCCAGCTAAGTTAATAGTACCGCTACGGGGTTTGAGTAAACCCATAATTGTTTTGAGTAGTGTAGATTTGCCTACGCCATTGCGTCCAATCAGGCAGATCATTTGCCCAGATGGTACGCTTAAATCTACATTGCGGAGAATATGGCTTTCGCCGTAGTAAACGTTAAGGTTAGAGATTTTTAGCATTAGTTCATGCAAAGACGCAGAGAGGGAGATTAAACATTGAGCAAATTACGGTAATAATTAATCGCTATTAAACGTTGAATTAGACTGAATAAGTTTATCAATTTTTTCTTTGTCTTTCGGATTTAAGGATACTTTAGCTTTGTTGATGTACCCTTTCTGAATGCTGTCTGCTAAAAAATTAGTAACTTCCCGGACTAAAAAACGCTTTACTTCCCCTCTATCTAGCACCTGTTTAGCCAAGTCTACCAATCTAAAAGCAGAAAGTTCTATAAGGTCAAGATGGCAATTATTAACTGTTTCATCAGGGGTTTCACCTTTTGTCTGCTCACTTTTAATTCCAATCTCTTTGAGAATTGTTTCTTGAAATAGAACATAGTCAAAATTTGCGATTTTATCGCAATTTGCTGCGAGGGCTGCTACTACACGCTCTAAATTTGAGCAATCATCCTCAACACGATAAACAGATAATTTATTTCCTGTTGTAGCTAAGTCACCTAAAGGATCAGATTGAAACTCCCCCGGTAATAACCAAGCAATAGTTTCAGTTTTATACCATTTATTTTTACGCACCTTTCTCAGTAAAAATGACACTAACTCTCCCTTTTAAGTTGTGCTAATACTTGTTTCATATCTTCCTGAAGTTCCATAATTTTTTCTTGTTCTATAGCTTGCTCAAGATAAGTAATAGCATGAGGATCATTTAAATATGACAACCCCAAAATAGCTCCATCTCGCACTCTCGAAGATGGGCAGTTAAGACTCCGCTCTAAGAGCCATAGCCGAAATTTATAAGACTCAGGGTGATTAATTTCACCTAGCCAGCGTAAAGCTTCAGATGCAACTTCAGGACTAATTTTTTCGTAGACAATAAAAAAAGTTATGGCTTTTATCGCATCATTTCCATACTTTTGGACACAAGAAACCAAACCTCTTGAAAAATTACTTTCAAAACCGTCTTCAAAATACTCTTCTTTGCCAGTTATAAATAAAGTCTCTAGTTCTGAATAGATAATTTCTGAGCAACGATTATTTAATTCATGCTGAGTAGAATTTTCTGAATACTTTAGATAGATAAGCGTATTTTGCTCTATTTTAGGATCTTGCTCTATTTTAGGATCTTTAGTCGCTCCTATCACTTTTTGAATAAAAGTAAATTGTTTTGCTTTACTGGTTAAATTAACAGCAGATTTTGTAGAAGAAATAACTATATTTGCTGACCTTATCCTATCTGAATAAGTAGCTATTGTTATATCTGTTGAATTATCGTAACCCGTCAAAGTGGTAGTATCGTAATTCATAAAATATCTCCTTGGAGAGCAATTTCTTTTGCATATTCAACCAATTGAGCAAAGATTTCTGGTAACTTATCTTTAGACAGTTCACCAGAGAAATCTATACTAGTGTTGATATCTAACTCTAGACGAATAGCAACATTGGATGGATTTGAGGAATAAGTGTAACTCCCTACATTTGTAAATTGAAATGTAGTGAAAGTCATTACACTCCAACTAGAAAGACGATTAATCTTTAAATCAGGGATATCATCAACATTTCTAGGCCGATTGATTCGGTAATTAAAATCTTGTGCATTTTTAAGGTCAAGTTTATTCAATGGAAAATAGGCAGGTAGATATTCGTATGCTTGTTTTACATCCTCAAAAGGAAGTAATAGGTTGGCACCAAAAGCTATTCTTTGCAGATTGGGGCTTACATTGAGCCAGCGATTCATCAATTCTGCAAAAGAGTTTACTGATTCTGAAAACGATATAACAGACGGTAAGTCAAAACTAGTTGGATCTACCTCTAGAGCCAGTAACCAATCAATTCGGGAAGGCTGAACAGCAAGAATTAATCTCCCTTGTGTATTCCCGTCTTCAAATGAACCTTCATCCTGCTGTACTCCTGTTCTTGGCTGAGAACTTCTAACTTCTGGAGGAGAGCCGCAAATCTCTTCCCACCAATTTTGTTGGGTAATCGGAGATCCTGGACTAAGGAACGCTGTCATCCTTAGACTTTCGGTTTTCCATTTTGTAAGGTCAAAACGATCAGCAATGTTTGCTTCAGACATATAGACATTAAACACTCAAGGCTTTAGCATTCACAAGCGCCTACACTTTCCTATAGTCACTAACTCTAATGTACCTTGCTGCAAACGCTAGGTAAACAAGTTAATTGAATATTTAATAAGCAAACAGGATTCTCAAACAAAATTTTTACAAGCAGAAAGTAGAATAGATTACACGTGGAACGTCTTTAAGAAATAAACGATTTCAACTAAAGCTAGGGCAATTATAGCTTTTCTCCACTAATATTCTAAACCGGTTCGGCTCATTATAGTATGTGGTAGTCTGTATAGGGTAAGAAAGCAAAGCAAATGACCCAAACGACGAAAACCCAAAAACTGCTGACCTTTGAGGAGTATCTTACCTATGACAATGGTACAGACACGCGCTATGAGTTGGTGGATGGAGAACTAGTCGAGATGCCACCAGAAAGTCAGGAAAATAGCAATCTGGCAAGATTTCTATTTATTGAACTACTAAAACATTTCGCCTTTTATTTAGTTGCTCACAAAGATACAGAAATTGAGGTGGCGGGGCGACGGGCGAGATGTCGTTTACCTGACTTAATGGTTCACACAGAAGAATCTTATGCTGCCCTTATCGGTGCTACTCGTGCCACCCTCACCCGTGATATGCCGCCGCCTGCGCTAGTAATTGAAATTGTTTCTCCGGGAACAGCAAACAGTGTTCGTGATTATCGCTATAAGCGGACAGAGTATGCTGCTAGGGAAATATTAGAGTATTGGATTGTTGACCCACAGATACAACAAATTACTATTTGTCAGTGGGTGGACGGGCAGTATGAAGATAAAATATTTACAGGTGCAACTTGCATGGAATCAGTGGTAATTGCTGATTGGGCGCTAACAGTAGAGCAGGTGTTCAACAGCGCAAATAGACCATAATTACCAGGTGAATAGAAAGTACAATTGAGTTTTTTATTCTTCTTGTTTTCCCAAATAAACCTCAATCACACGAGAGTCATTTTGCACTTCCTCAAAATTTCCTTCGCACAGCACCGAACCTTCATGTAACACCGTTACTTTATTGGCAATTTGACGCACAAATTCCATATCGTGTTCAATAACTAAAATGGAATGACTTTGCGCTAGTGCTAAAAGCAGTTCGCCAATGTTATAAGTTTCTTCATCTGTTAAACCCGCAGCTGGTTCATCAACAAGTAATAAATCAGGGGATTGTGCTACTAACATTCCAATTTCTAAACGTTGCTTTTCTCCGTGAGAAAGTAAACCTGCTCTGATGTCAGCTTTTGGAGTTAAACCGATGGTTTCTAACAATCCTTTAATATTATTCTTTTCAGCAGCGTTAGAAGGTTCAAACAAAGTAGAAAAGACATTTTTATTCTTATTACTGGTAATTTCTAGATTTTCGCAGGGTGTTAAATTTAAGTAAATTCGGGGTGTTTGGAATTTGCGCCCAATTCCTAATCGGGCAATTTTATATTCAGGTAAAGAACGCAGATTTTTACCTTTGAATAAAACTCGCCCAACGGTTGGTTGCACTTTCCCGGTAATCACATCCAGAAATGTTGTCTTTCCCGCACCATTGGGGCCAATTACTACTCGTAATTCACCCACGTCCATACTAAAGTTAAGCTGGTTTAAAGCCTTAAAACCGTCAAAACTAACAGTTACATTTTCAGTTTCCAATATTTTCGCGTTCATGTTGCACTTCCGGGTCTTCTTCCAAGGTGGGATATGTAGAAATTTCTTGACGGCGGTTGAAAAGAGAAATATTCTGACTACGCAACCATCCCACTATGCCGTCAGGAAGGACTGTGACGACTATCAAAAATAGTGCGCCTTGGAAAAATAGCCAGATTTCAGCAAATTGTTCGCTTAAAAAAGTGCGGGCATAATTTACTAACAAAGTTCCCACAATTGCCCCAATTAAAGTAGCACGTCCCCCTACAGCTACCCAAATCACCATTTCAATAGAAAAAGCAATATCCATTGCTCTGGGTGAGACAGAACCACTTTGAATAGTGTAAAATGCTCCTGCTATGCCTGCGATCGCACCTGAAACTGCAAACACTACCACCTTAAAATCTGTAGGGTCATAGCCAGAAAATCTTACCCGACTTTCATCATCACGAATCGCTATCAACAATCTGCCAAAACGTCCAGTTGTCAACCAGCGACAAATCCCGTAGGTGGCTGCGAGAAACACTACCGTCAGCGTGTAGAAAATAAACTGCGTTTTGGCATCGCTGACCGTTGCCCCAAACAAAGTTGTAAAATCTATCAGTCCGTTTGTACCATTGAAAAATTGTTGTTGACCGTTAAAGAAGTTGAAAAATACAATAGTTCCCGCTTGAGTCAAGATAGAAAAATAAACTCCCTTGAGGCGATTACGGAAAACCAAATATCCCAACAATCCCGCCAATAACCCTGGAATTAGTACAACACCAGCTATTGTCAAAGGAAACGAATAAAAAGGTTTCCAAAAAGCGGGAAGTTCTGTAACCCCATAAAGCCCCATGAAATCAGGCAATTCTCCAGTCGGGACTTGCAGTTTTAGGTACATTGCGATCGCATATCCACCTAAACCAAAGAAAATACCATGTCCCAAACTTAATAAACCAGTATACCCCCAAATCAAATCGATACCCAAAGCCACAATCGCCAGCGACAAAAATCGCCCCAACAAATTCAGGCGAAACTCCGACAGCACCAGTGGCATAACAATTATAAGGAAGAGTGCGATCGCAACCACCACCCCCACCTCAATTAATAACCCTCCTCCCCTCCTCCTCATTCTCTGCGCCCTCTGCGTCTCTGCGGTTCGTTTAAACATCAACAGTACGTCCCTTCTGCGGAAAAATCCCCCCAGGCTTCCACTGCAAAAACACAATAATCAACGCAAATACCATTACCTTCGCCATACTCGTTGTTGCAAAAAAAGTAAACAAATCAGCCAAAGGCTTAACAGGAGTAAACAACAAAGCCAGAGTCCCAGAACCAATTAAAAAATTAGCCGTACCAATAGCCAAAGCAGCCACAATCGTCCCAGCTAAATTACCCACACCTCCAACAACAACAACCATAAAAGTATCAATAATATAATTTTGTCCCGTATTGGGCCCCACCGAACCGAGTAAACTAATCGCACATCCAGCCACACCAGCTAAACCAGAACCCAGTGCAAAAGTAATTGCATCAACCTTTTGAGTTGGGATACCCAAACAAGCACTCATACTCCGGTTTTGTGTCACAGCGCGAATTCTTAAACCCCAGCTAGAACGTTGTAAAAATAAATAAATTCCTGCTACACAGATTATCGTTAAAGCGATAATAAATAACCTAGCAAAGGGCAATTGCACACCACCTAAAGATATCCCCGCTTGTAACCAAGTAGGCGCTGTTACATCCACATTTTGAGCGCCAAACCAAGGTTGAGTTACTGCTAGCTGATAAGTTTTGCTTAATAAATTGCCCGTTGTGATTGTCACTCCTAAGGATAGTAAAAATATCACTGTCACAATCCAGTTACGAACTCTTCCCAAATCTGTGCGGGAATTCAAAATCCCTAAACCTCCAAAAAATAACAGAGAAAATATGGCAATTCCAATTATCAATACCCAATTTACACTGCGAACAAACTGCTGAAAAATTAAACTTACTCCCCAAGTTGCCAAGAGAGTTTCTAATGGTCGTCCATAGAGATAACGAATCACGCCTTTCTCTAGAATTAATCCCACACCAGCCGTGAAAATAAAAGCAATAATCAAAGCCAAAAATATATAGACTTCAAACCACACCCCACCCAATTGCTTACATACATTTTGAACAACAAATGTTGTATAAGCCCCAAACATCATCAACTCGCCATGTGCCATATTGATGACACCCATCAATCCAAATATAATGGCTAGTCCCAACGCCGCAATCAATAATACAGCGCCAATACTAATGCCATTAAATACAGCTTCTAAGAATCCTGCTAACACTTTTTCCCCTAATCAGCGTTATTTAGAATTACCTTATGGTATTGAGCAACTAACGTACAACTATCTAAGATGGTGCGTTAGGCTAAAGCCGTAACACACCCTACTTATTTCTGATAGTTCATAATCGTTAATTACGAATTACGAATTACGAATTACGAATTACGAATTACGAATTACGAATTACGAATTACGAATTACGAATTATTTAGGTTTTCTTGTACTTACCACCCTTCGCCGGGTCAGACCAATCACAAGCAAATCCTTTAGTCTCTTTTACAAATTGATTCCAAGGAACTGGTTCAACTGCTGTCGGAGTAGCATAAACAATATCAAACAAACCATCTTGTCTAACTTGACCAATCCGCACAATTTTGGATATGTGATGATTGGCACCCATTGTCACTTTACCTTCAGGTGCATCTAGAGTTTGACCATAAGCCGCAGCACTGACTTTTGCTATGTCTGTAGTCCCAGCTTTTTCTACTGCTTGCTTCCACAAATAAACGGCGATGTATGCTGCTTCCATTGGGTCATTTGTTACCCGATTTTCACCATACTCTTTCTTGAAAGCTGCAACAAACTTCTTATTAGCAGGGGTGTCTACTGTTTGGAAATAGTTCCAAGCAGCATAATGACCTTTGAGATACTCTACACCGATGGCTTTGACTTCTTCTTCAGCAATACTTACAGACATAGAGGGATATTTTTCTGGTGTCAATCCAGCCCCTTTTAATTGTTTGAAGAAAGCAACATTGCTATCACCATTTAGGGTGTTATAAATCACGCCACCATTAGGCAAATTTTGCTTAATTTTAGTAATAATTGGTGTAACTTCTGTATTCCCTAGAGGTAAATAATCCTCACCAACTGTTTTCCCACCTAAAGCTTCTAATTGGGCTTTAATAATTGTGTTGGCAGTGCGGGGAAAAACATAGTCAGAACCAACTAAAAAGAATTCTTTACCTTTATTTTTCAACAACCAATCAACAGATGGCTCAATTTGTTGATTTGGTGCAGCACCAGTGTAGAAAATATTTTTAGAACACTCTTGTCCTTCATATTGCACGGGATACCAGAGCATGTGATTTTTGCTCTCGAATACTGGCTTCACATTTTTACGGCTAGCAGAAGTCCAGCAACCAAAAACTACAGCGACTTTATCTTGATCTATTAGCTTAGTTGCCTTTTCTCTAAAAGTATCCCAGTTAGAAGCACCATCTTCGGTAACTGCTTCAATTTGTTTACCTAAGATACCACCAGCAGCGTTAATTTCCTTGATTGCTAATTTTTCAGCATCGACAACGCTTTTTTCACTAATAGCCATCGTACCACTCAGAGAGTGCAAAATACCTACTTTGATGGTGTTACCAGCAGTAGCCGCAGCAGGAGTTGCAGCAGGAGACGCGACTGGACTTTCTGTAACAGTTGGGGAATTATTCGCGCAAGCTTTGATAAAAAAGCTGCTTCCAAAAGTTAGAGAACCGTAGATTAAAAACTTGCGTCTGTTAAATTGTCTTCTCATATCTTGATGAATTTTCCTCTTGATGAATCAACTAACTTAATAGAAAGCTGACAATATCAAACTTTAAAATGTGATGATAGTGCGATAGTTTACTAGTAAAAAGTTACTGCTTATACAAAATGTCTAATTTTTGTAACAAAAAAATAACTTTGCAATGTTAATCTTTGTTAAGCTCGGTCTTCTGAAATTATTGTCAATGATGCAGAGATAGCTGGAGAATAATTTCATCTTTCTTGCCAGAAGCAAAGTTAGCAAAGCGCTTTGCTAAAGGTGGTATAATCGCCAAAGGAGTGCTAAATCCCCAGAATAAATGAATGGTGTCAAATCCTGGGATAGTACCAATCAACGGCTGGCGATCGCTACTAAATGCCACCAAGCAATGATGCCAAGTTCCTGGTAAATTTCCCAATATTGGTAAAACTTGACCAACACTTTTTCGCAGCCACTTTTCACTTGCTTCTGAGTTTACCTTGGCATGAGGATCTGCGATCGCACGGCTAATTTGACCAATGCGGATACTACCATCTTGAAATTGAATCGCACCCGCATCTAAAATTGGTGCTACTAACTCATTACCTACTTCATCCCACAATTCATCAACTTGAGTAGATTCAGCTTCTAGTTGAAAACGTTCCTGATTCGCTGGCATAACTAAGGTGCGTAACTGCACATCCACAGATGGGGTTTCAATGATTTCTGCATGGGTAAAATACAGCTTGACGGGAATACCAGCAGATTTTAGTAGTTGGCGGCTGAGTCCACCCGCACAGATGACAACGTTCGCACTGTGGAAAGTTGCAGTTGTGGTTTTTACACCATCTTGCAGTACTTGCAAAACTTGGGTAATCTGCATTTCACCGCCAGCCCGCAGAAAGGCTTGGATGTAAGCAAGTGATGTTTTTTCTGGGTGAATATGACCGTGTTTAACAGTTAAAGCACCAGATATCGCCTCTCGATTTAGCTGTGGTTCCAACTCACAAGCTTCTTCGACACTGAGTAAACGGGGTGGGATGGCAGAATCATTATATGATGCAGCCGTTGCTTCTGGGTCATTAGCGGCTGAAATAGTAAGTAATAAATCTAATTCCCGAAACTGAATATCAGCGTCTAACTCTTGAGATAGGATATGGTAACGCGCGATCGCATCTTCGCATAATTGCCGAGTTAGTGGCGTATTCCCCGACCAATAAGCAAGCCCACCATAACTATAGCGAGTTGCATTCTGTGGTGTTTGGTATTGCTCCAACAAAAGTACAGCAAAACCTGTTTTGACTAATTCATAAGCGAGTGCAGCACCCGCAATTCCACCGCCAACCACAATCCAGTCATAGGTTTTCATATATAAATTACGAATTACGAATTACTAAAGAGTCTATCGCTTGGTGTAAATAGCTCGGCGTAAATAAATATAATATGTTCTGTCATTGCGAGGAACGAAGCAATCGCAATGACTTGGATTGCTTTGTTCCTCCTCTCTGCGAGACGCTGTTCGCGTTCGCAATGACATCTTAAGTTTAATTATGCCCATCTACTTAGATTCTGATTCTCTGTCTTGAATTGCGATCGAGATTCATTAATAAAATAAAGATGCACTAATCACCGAAAAACAGTAAACCCATCATGCTAAATTACGATCCATTAGCTTGTTTGCCCTCATCTGAGGAACTACCAGACTCTGATGATACCCCTGTGGATAATGAATTACAAGATTTGATTCCCGGTTTACTCAAAGCTACCTTAGCGATGGCTTGGCCAGAACGCATGGATTGGTTTTTTGGTGTAGATATGGGTGTTTATTACGATCCAGATTTACCCCCAATCGTGCCAGATGGATTTTTGAGTTTAGGTGTAGAGCGATTTTATGATGAAATCTCCGTCCTAGTTATGTGCTTTGGGAAGAGAAGAAACTACCGATATTGGCGCTGGAAGTAGTTTCGCAAACTTATCGCGGTGAGTATTCGACCAAAAAAGCAGAGTATGCAAGGTTAGGGTTTTTGTATTATGTAGTCTACAACCCATTTCGTCGTCGTAAGCCGCGTTTAGAAGTTTATAAATTAGTTAATAATGCTTATGAATTACATGATGGTAATCCCGTTTGGCTACCAGAAATTGGTTTAGGAATTGGTATAGAGCGAGGAACCTATTTAGGTATTACACGTGAGTGGTTGTATTGGTATAACCAGCAAGGGGAAAGGCTTTTAACACCAGAGGAACAAGCAAAATTTGCTCAAAGACGCGCCCAATTATTAGCAGAAAGATTAAGATCGCTCGGTGTAGATCCTGATTCTCTCACCTAAAATAGCTGTCAAAGGTTTACGAACAAAGCTCAAAGGTTCATTAACGAAGCTCTGAGGTTCACGAATGAAGTTCAGACACTCGTCGGTGAGTATCAAAGACTCATTACAGCAGTTTTCATTTACTTAAATTACACTTTTGTATTCTTCTGTGCGCCTCTGCGTGAGACAAAAATCTTTCAGTAATTACGAATTACGAATTACGAATTATCCTATCAAGACTTGCACTCAACCTTTCAGCATCGGGTGACTTCAATCGTTGCAAAATCTCTAAAGCTGGTTGCAAATAAGATATCGCTTTAGTGTATTCACCCTGCTGTTCTGCCAAATGTCCTAACCACCACAGAGTCATTGCTTGGCCTTGGACATCTCCAATGCGTTCTCTTATTTTCAAAGACTGATTGAAAAGTGCGATCGCTTCATCCACTTCCCCTTTGTTAGCGTAAAGAATTCCCAGATTGCTCAACGTCGTTGTTTTGCCTTGGACATTACCAATGCGTTCATTTATTTCCAAAGACTGATTGAAAAGTGCGATCGCTTCATCGACATCCCCTTTCTTGGCGTAGATACCTGCTAGATTGTGCAACGTCGCCGCTTTGCCTTGGAAATTTCCAATGCGTTGTGTTATTTCTAAAGACTGATTGAAAAGTGCGATCGCTTCATCTACTTCTCCTTTATTAGCGTAAAGAATTCCTAGATTGCTCAACGTCGCCGCTTTACCTTGGAGATTTCCAATGCGTTGTGTTATTTCTAAAGACTGATTGTAAACTGCGATCGCTTCATCCACTTCCCCTTTGTTGGCGTAAAGAATTCCCAGATTACTCAACATCGCGGCTTTGGTTTGGACATCACCAATGCGTTCATTTATTTCCAAAGTCCAGTTGTAGAGTGTGATAGCTTTATCCACATCCCCTGTGTCAGCATAGATACCTGCTAGTTCGTGCAACGTCGCCGCTTTGGTTTGGACATCACCAATGCGTTGTGTTATTTCCAAAGACTGATTGTAAAGTGCGATTGCTTCATCCACATCCCCTTTATTGGCGTATATACCTGCTAGTTCGTGCAATGTCACCGCTTTGGTTTGGACATCACCAATGCGTTGTGTTATTTCCAAAGACTGATTGTAAAGTGCGATCGCTTTATCCACATCCCCTTTGTTGGCGTAGATACCTGCTAGTTCGTGCAATGTTATCGCTTTATCCCATTCTCTTAAATCATGATATGTGTCACCCAGTTCGTGGAGAACACTGGCTTTGATTTCTGCTAAATTTTCATCTTCTTCAGTCAGTTTCAAAGCTTTTAGCAAAAAATATTCTGCCTTTTCTACCTCAGCAATACTCTTATAAGCTGCCCCTAACTCCTGCAAAATAGTAATGCGGGTGCGTATATCAGTTGATTCTTCCATTAGCAAGCGTTCAAGTAAATCAATCCGCTCTTGCCTTTCTGGTAAATCTAAACTTCCTAATATTCTCTCAGACTGAATAGTTTTTTCAATAGCCAACTCTTGAGTAGACTCGACTGTTTGAAAATAAAATACTCCTTTTCTCCATGCCCAAAAATCCGGGGCATATTTTGCCAAACGCATTAGTGCATGATCTGGCAAAAATATCAGTACAGGGTGAGGAACGCTATCACTAAAAGCGTCTCGCACAAAGTTCAAGTCTTGCAGTACAGGCGGATATTCCCCAGACAAGCCAATAGACTTTTCTAAACCGATCGCAATTAAAACTAATTTTTTCTCTGGTTCTAAATCAACTTCTTTTAAATCTCGAACAATCTCATCCCTTAAAAAGCGCAAATTAGGATCGGCAAAATTAAGAATTTCAAACTGAATATCATCACATTGAGGATGATTTTTGAGGATTTCAATTAAAGTATTTCTATCTTCAGCAAAGTTAACAGCAACGAACCCAATCGTTAACTGAGTATCAGCAAAGTCAATAAAGGTTAAGAGTTCCGCTAATGACTGCTGATTTATTTGCACAAAAGTTTCTTTTTTTAAATTCAACTCAGGGGTTACTTGTAGCTGATTTGACTGCTTCTTGGAAAGCATGGATTTGCCTCACAACTGGATTAACATAATTCCAGCGATTTTTGCCGTTGTACTCAAAAACCCAAAGACTGAACAGCATTAATCTGCCGATTTCATCTTTAGAAACATCCTTATTAATATATACCGCAGCCAAAGCAGAATAGTATTCTGTTGGGATACTCCGCTCAAAATTAAACTGCTCTTGCTTAATCGAATAAATAATATCATCGGCAGTAACTTTTTGATGCTCACGAGTTGCTGCTGTCAGAAATGCTTGTGATGCTATTTGCATCAATTGACGGATGTGGCCGCCGCTTGCTTTCGCTAAATCTACTAATAGTTGACGCGATTCAAACACTGCGTCTACTTCAACTCTTTGTTCAATTAAACTCGCAATTGCTGTTATACCCTCATCATTATAATCTAGCTCATTTTTGTCTTGTTCAAATTCATATATATTGACCATCGGCACAATATTAGGCGTGTCGAAGAAATTACTCAAATTATTTTCAGAATAGACTATAGAAATTGGCGCTGTATAGATAATCGTACAATGTAGACTTTGTAATTGAAATGAATAATCACAAAATAAATGTTTAGCTACATTGGGAGGAACCCTATCTAAGTTATCAAAAATAATTAGAAATCCTTTTTCATATTCTGGGTATTTGGATTTAAGTTTGACAAAAGCATCATCTAACAACAAATTTATATCAGCTTGTAAACGGCCAATATCTTTTTGTAAATTCTGGCGAACAGTCTTTCTTTGTTTGTCACCACCTTTAATTTGAGCTTGTATTTTACCCAAGAGCTTTGATATAAAAGGAATCTTTATTCCTGCTTCACCCTCAGCACCAATACTTACCGACCTTTCAACTGTTTGTTCAGTTTCTTGAGTAATTTCTTTAAACCAAGACTCAAAATTATTTAAAAGTTTTCTATCAAAATTTAATTCTGATGTGTATAGAACATCAGCAACTTTTTTAATAATTACCAAATATAAATCTGTGTATTCTGCGTCTAGTATGTCTAGTTCTGCATCCGCTTCAATATAAATAACTTTATATTGAGATTCCCATTCGTGCTGAATCTTTCTTAATTCTGTACTTTTACCGCATCCCCGGTGTCCAGTAAAGAGAAGGCTACAAAATTCTGCGGGTTCAAGAAAATCTAAGCGAGTTTTAATTTTTTTAATTGCCTCTGTCTTGCGAACTTTTGATAAATTAACATAATAACGTTCAATATCTCTACTAGTAACTAGAGGAGCTACATCACAAACACGAAAAGCAGCTTTGAGAGTATTAGCACGATTAGGGGGTAAGGAACTCATTAGATGTTATTTATATTAAGAATTTACATATATATTACAGCAGTGGAATCTTAAAGCTTCTTAGCATTAGAGAACTTTTAGAAATCACTGGCGCTAAATGGTAGTATGTTCAGGAATACTTGGCCTTAGATTATCAACAGAATTGTATAATGTCTCTTGCTCCTTGGCGAGGTGCGATCGCTCATGCACTCCATCGGAACCGCAGCCTTGTTTATGCCCGTTACCTGCAACTAGCAACGGTGCAGCGAAACGGTCGCCCCGCTAATCGTACCCTAGTCTTTCGCGGCTTTCTAGAAGATACAAACCAGCTAAGATTTATCACCGATATCCGTAGCGCTAAAGCCGACCAGATACAGCAACAACCTTGGGCAGAAGTTTGCTGGTACTTCCCCAGTACACGAGAACAATTCCGCATCAATGGCGATTTGACCCTAGTCAGCAGTGATGATTCTCACCAGGAATTACACCCAGCCCGAACCGCAATCTGGCAAGAATTGAGTGATGCTGCACGTTTACAGTTTGCTTGGCCTCATCCTGGTAAACCCAGAGTTGAAACCCCAGAAGCTTTTGCGCCACCAGCACCCGACCCCGTGCAGCCAGTACCTAATTTTTGCCTACTGCTACTCGACCCAGCGCAAGTAGACCATTTAGAATTACGCGGCGAACCCCAAAATCGATGGCTTTACTGCCGTAATGACCAGCAAGAGTGGTCTAGTGAAGCGATTAATCCGTGATTTGGTCAAGGTCAAAATGATATGACCCTAGTGAGTGTTTTCAAAGTCTTAGATCCCCCTAAATCCCCCTTAAAAAAGGGGGACTTTAAGAGATTCTTAGCCCCCCTTTTTTAAGGTGGGTTGGGGGGATCTAAAAAATTATGAGGCTAAACGAGTAGTTTGAAAACACGCCCTAGCCCTTAAGCTTTGAGTTTAACTAAATGCCAGCACCATCTAGAAATTGCTGGATTGTCTTATCCTTGAGGTTGCACCAGCGAGTATCGTGAGTTAGCTCATCTTCTTTGGCAGCTAAACAACCCACTAAAACCGGAGTTTTTTCTGAAGAATTGACGCGCTGAAGAGCTTGTATTTGTTCTTCCAGTGCCTCAATCCGGTCTACTAAAGCCCGAATTACTTCAGCTTCCGAATCTGGTAAATTACTGTGTTCCAGAGGTGCAACCCTGACTCCAGAACGATATATAATCCGCCCAGGTACGCCGACTACAGTGCAGTCTGAAGGAACATCCCTTAGAACAACAGACCCAGCGCCAATACGGACATTATCGCCAACTTGGATATTACCCAGCACCTTCGCTCCCGCCCCAACCACGACATTTTCGCCCACAGTCGGATGGCGCTTGCCACATTCTTTACCAGTACCCCCAAGGGTGACACCTTGATAGATTAGCGTATAGTCTCCTACGATCGCAGTTTCACCAATTACTACACCCATACCGTGGTCAATAAACACACTCTGCCCAATTGCTGCACCAGGGTGGATTTCAATTCCAGTCAAAAACCGAGCCACGTGAGAAATCAGGCGGGGAATAAAGGGAAGACCAACAGTATACAGCCAGTGAGCCAGCCTATGGAATAGCAGGGCTTGCAAACCAGGGTAACAAAATAAAACTTCCAACCAGTTACGGGCAGCTGGGTCACGTTCAAATATGATACGAAAGTCAGCACGCAGTATAGATAGCACGAGATAGCACCCTCGGAAAGCACAACAAGCTACTCTCCCATATTATCCTCTCAGGCGTTACACCGAAAAATTGGGAATGGGGAATTGGGCATTAGTTATTAATCACTTAACTCCTAACTCTTGTACAGACGCGATTAATCGCGTCTCTCCCCATTACTGCTGCTCTACTGTCAGAGTGTAATCGCGCTTGACCCCAGGATTAAATGTACCTACCCAAATCCGATAAGTGCCACTTTTCCAGTTGCGATCGCTAACGCTAGCATCTTTACTTTTGCCAGTATCATCACCGCAACGAATCGTAGTTTCATCTGGGCCTTGGATCGTTAAAGTGGTGTCGCTTCCCCCGCTATCTACTTGTATTGTCAGATGGGAAAAGTCTTTTTCCAAAACCATAATGTGATCTGGATTGGGATCGGCAAAGCCTATACATGCTTTTTGATCGCGATCGCGGTTACTGATGGCAGACAATGAATAAGAACCACCTGTAAACCCCTGTACTGTTCCTTGGGCTGGATTAAAGTTTGCTGATAAGTTGAAAGTACCAAAATTCGCTGTTTCTGCGATTACAGGAGTCGCTGTGATGGCGGTAAGTATAGCCAACAACCAGCCGCCGGTAAACTGAAGTCGGGGGCGACAGTATTTCATAGTAGCCCTCCAACAGGCTGTTAAGTTAGTAATGATATATACATATTCTAATGAAAAAATTCCAGTGAAATTTCAGTTGGTTGTGCCACATTAAAATGTGCCACAATTAAGGGTTATTAAAACAAGCAGCTAATTGCTAGGCTCTCTCTTGATATAAACAGCAGCTACAATTCCCAAACTAATGATTTATACCAATTTTGGATTTTAGATTTTGGATAATGAAATTCAAAAGCTAGACTACAAGGCTGTTAAAGAAATTTCAAATAATACTATTTATCGCAACTTGGTAGACAATTTTAGGTTAGCAGCCAGTAATTATCCAGAAATTACAAATAGTAAACACTACAGTAACTCTACATAAATACAGGAATCCGGTTTGATTTCTGAAAAGATACGTAGGGTGTTATCGCGGAGAGTACGGCACGAAACCCTTGATAGTGGTGCGTTACGAACTTCGTTCTAACACACCCTACATACCTAATTTTGTTCAAAAATCAAATAGGAGTCCTATATCATGATTTAAGAAAGTGCAGAAAGTTAAAAATTATTTAACTTTCTGCACTTGAGCTTTTATGAAAATCTCAGGAATTATTAAGTTTGAAGAAAACGCCACCTTTGAGCGATCGCGTGTCAGTTCCATAACTGCTGACTGTGAGCGATCGCAAATTATCAAAAAACGGTTTCCCTAAAACTTCCGCTAGTTTCAGAATCGGTACTTGACGCTCTAACAAATTCTGGCTCTTTGTCCAGTCAAGATATATGTAGCCTTGGTTGGGTAAGGGAATAGCAGCGATACTATCTTTGAAATTGGGATTGTCAATTAAGGAATTATCCTTATTTGTAAGAATTTCATCCATAGTTTCTAAGTCAGAGGTGAAAATTTCGTAATTTCCTAAAGCTGTATGCAATCCCCGCACTTTTGTTTCAATAGTGAAAGATGCTCCCTCTTTAACATCACTTTTTTTAGTCGCCGTAGTTAACTCTGTCCAAGCCGAGATTTTTTGCTTGTCTTGCTTGTCTATAGTCAGGGTATTAATGCTCAGTCCATTGGATGATGCGATCGCATCTAGTCGAGCAACGCCTTGTTCTACACCCTCGGATTTTTCTACTACAAAAATCCAATGAGGGTTTGTTTGCTCTTTCTCAGGTAACAATGCTACGGCATATTCTCCTTGTACCCAGCTAAAAATATCCTCTGGTAAGTTTATCCCCCAGCGTTTTTGAACATCCACCAAAGGTTTTGCTAACCGAGAAACAACATCTTCCCCAGAACCATATATAGTAGCTGTTGCTTGGCTCCAAAGTTTGGCTAAATCACTGTTACCCAAATTACTCAAATTTGAGCCGGAAATTGCCAAACCTGCGGATGCTGGAACATACTGCAATGCTCCCACAGGTTTAGATAGTGGCGAGGATGGAGAAAGAATTTCCGATGAAGTCAAAAAGGTGGTTTCTGCTAGCAATCCTTTGGGATTCAACGCCAGAGAAATAATTTGGCTGTTATAAAGTTGTTCTGGTAGTTCTAAGCCTTGC
The DNA here is from genome assembly GCF_002245985.1 of Nostoc sp. 'Peltigera membranacea cyanobiont' 232. Classification (NCBI taxonomy): domain Bacteria; kingdom Bacillati; phylum Cyanobacteriota; class Cyanophyceae; order Nostocales; family Nostocaceae; genus Nostoc; species Nostoc sp. 'Peltigera membranacea cyanobiont' 232. The sequence goes on along the minus strand of NZ_NOLK01000019.1, from coordinate 24,682 downwards.
CATTTTGCCACAACGGGAAGATTCAAGAACGCTACAGCTAAACCCCCTTTAGGTAGTTCTTTAGTAGCTTTTTGGTATTCGGGGGAGCTAGTCAAGTTTAGATCGGGTGCTTGGACGTTATTGATTGCATCTCGCAATACTTTCGGATCGTTAGCAAACAACACAAAGCCTTCACCAACAACCGCACCTGCAAGCAAATCCTCTTTTGGCTGATTATCAGAAATCAGCTTTACGCCTTTGTATTGTTCAACAGCTAAGGTTGCGCTAGCTAACGCCCGTTTGGAAAACAACAACTCGACAAACTCACGGCTTTTCTCTGGTTGCTTAGTTGCTAGTGCTAACAGATACCCTGGCTGCTGTCCGTTTTCTGAGTCCCGATCGATATCTAAGGTGGCGATCGCTAATGTAATTTCGTTCCCTAACCAGGGTTGCACGTCTTGTTTATAATCTATGCCACTCTTGGCGAATAAACTGGTTTTGAGTTTAGATAGTTCCTCTTCACGATCCAACGCCTGTAACCGATCGGGATTAGTCAGCAATGAAACCATTGCAGGGGAAAGTTTGGAAACGAATATGGCTGCACCCGGCTGAGAGGTAGAAGCAATCAGGTTAGCCGGACTTTTGGCGAAAAACCAGTAAAAGCCAGCGATCGCAATTATTAGCAGTGCGATCGCACCTGCGACGATAAAACCGATAAATGAACGTTGACTATTCACATTAAACCTTTAAAAAGACGGTTTACAGCCATTTAAGCAGAAAGCCTAGCAGAATTTATCAGCCTTCTTGAGAATGGATACTCATGCAAAGACAGAGATTTTCTGTCACCATAAAATTAGATTAGGACTGTTTATAGGGAATTCTTTTAGTCAACCCATGAACCAGATTAGTGTAGAAGAACTGGCAAAACGTCTTTCCTCTGGTGATGGAAGTATACAGCTAGTGGATGTGCGAGAACCAGAAGAATTGGCGATCGCTAGCATTGAGGGCTTTGTCAACCTACCTTTAAGTAAATTTGCCGAATGGGGAGATGAAGTACCTACCCTCTTCAATCCCCAAGCTGAAACCCTTGTATTATGCCACCACGGTATTCGCTCTGCCCAGATGTGCCAATGGCTAATTGCTCAAGGTTTTACAAATGTGCAAAATATTTCTGGCGGTATTGACGCTTACTCCATCTTAGTAGACCATTCAATTCCCCAGTATTAGCTTGTGTTTAGGTGCATTACTCAGATGGAATGGAAATTAATTCCATCTGGCTTTTGTGATTGTAAAAACATCACTATATCAAGTTAGCAAGTTTCTCAACTTGCTATATACTTACGGAACTTTTCGACCCAAATCTTCGCTGCGATCGCCGCAAAAATACGTATCCCATAATACTTTTATCAGTGTAGAATAATGCAAAAATAAGCTGATGAAGGATGTTATAAATCCAAATTTTCAGCTTTGGCTGCAAAAGCCTAAATTCTATTTAGAGTGCAATTTTAAAAAGTGTTGTACGGGAACCTTAAAATTAATTATCACAATATAATTCTATAATTTGTTATCTTAATAAATTATTAATATTCTTTTTTTTCGGTCAAATCCAGAAATTTTTCCAGACTTTGATTAAAATTTGCCTCTAGCAAAACATATCCTATGGAAGTCCAGTTAACAAATCGACAACAGAATATACTTTGGGCAACAGTACGTCACTACATTGCTACAGCAGAACCTGTTGGTTCAAAGGCTTTGGTCGAAGAGTACGATCTGGGTGTAAGTTCAGCCACAATTCGCAATGTAATGGGAGTTTTAGAAAAGTCTGGATTACTCTACCAACCACATGCTTCTGCCGGACGAGTGCCTTCAGATTCAGGGTATCGCATTTATGTTGACCAGTTAATTACACCTTCTCTGAGAGACGCTACCCATAGCTTGCTTCCACGTTCGCGCAGCGTCCCGCAGGGAAGTGGTACAGAAACTTTAGGACGAGAAGTAGAGGTGGCATTGCAAAAGCGCCTCCAGTGGGAAGATCGGAGTTTAGAAACCCTACTGCAAGGAGCCGCACAAATTTTAGCAACCTTGAGTGGTTGCATTAGCTTGATTACGATGCCGCAAACTACAACAGCGCTATTGCGACATCTGCAATTAGTGCAAGTTGAAGCTGGGCGGATTATGTTAATTGTTGTTACCGATGGTTATGAGACGCATTCCAAATTGATGGATTTGTCGCCAATATCAGAAGAAACACAACGGGATTCAGAGGTAATCGATCGCGAGTTACAGATTGTTTCTAACTTTTTGAATACCCATTTACGGGGGCGAAGTCTGTTGGAATTAGCCAACCTCAATTGGAGTGAACTAGATCAAGAATTCCAACGCTACGGGGAATTCTTGAAAAATTCAGTTGCGGAATTGACTCGTCGCACTCTTGCGCCGACTGCAACCCAAATTATGGTTCGGGGTGTATCAGAAGTTTTGCGCCAGCCGGAATTTTCCCAGTTACAGCAGGTACAAACAATTATCCACCTGCTGGAAGAAGAACAAGACCAACTATGGCGATTAATATTTGAGGAACCAGAACCAGAGGATGCGGGGAAATCAAGGGTAACGGTTCGTATTGGCGCAGAAAATCCCTTAGAACCCATCCGCACCTGTACTTTGATTTCTTCCACCTATCGCCGAGGTTCAATAGCAGTAGGAAGTGTGGGAGTTTTGGGGCCAACACGCCTAGATTATGAAAGTGCGATCGCAGTTGTGGCATCTGCTGCTGATTACCTCTCAGAAGCCTTCAGTTATTTCAATCCTTAATACCAATTTAATGTGAAGTTGCACATATCTCGATCCCCCTAAATCCCCCTTTTTAAGGGGGACTTTTCAAACCTCAAAAATCTTCATCATCAACAAAAAATTCGGCATCCTCTTCTAATCGAGAATTACCCTGGCCAATACCAGCAAGCCCCCAGAGAGGTTGCAGCAGTGCCATGCTAATTAACCCGACAACGGCACTAAAAGCCAGAACTAAACCCATTGGTATTTGAATCGATTGGAAGGTTAAGAATTTTAACGATACGGGTGTGGCATTTTGGACTGAAATAATTGCGATCGCAATTACCCAAACCGCTACAACTAGAGATGTAAAAAAAGGAGCGAGAGTTTTCATATTTTTATTGAAGTGGGAAGTGAGAAGTTAGGAGTTATTAATTTAGAACTCATAACTGTTAATAGGAGTTAAAAGTTAAGAATTGTTAATTTACAACTCTTAACTCCTAACTCCTTTTTTTTATGCTTCTAATTGAGCAATGAGACTCTCTAACTCTTGGGCAATTTTGGTGAGTTTTTCGGGAGTGTTGGTTTCGAGATAGACGCGCACCAGTGGTTCTGTACCGGAAGGACGCAGTAAAACCCAGCTACCTTCTTCCAAATACAGCTTAATACCATCTTTACGTCCCACTTCCTTGACTTGAATTCCTGCTACCTCTGTAGGAGGATTTTTAGTAAAGGAGTCAATGACGGCGGTTTTGTGCGCCCCTGTGAGGTGCAAGTCTAGGCGGTTGTTGTAAAGTGGGCCATCGGCTTCTGCGATCGCTTCTGCTACCATTTGACTTAGTGGTTTGCCTTCATAAGCGATCGCTTCTGCTACTAACATATCGGCTAAAACCCCGTCTTTTTCGGGAATATGCCCGATAATACTCAAACCACCTGATTCTTCCCCACCAATTAATACAGCAGTTTCGCGCATTTTTTCGCCGATGTATTTAAAACCAACTGGTGTTTCGTAAATTTGCAGCCCATTTTTAGCAGCGAAATTATCCAGCAGGTGAGTTGTAGCGACAGTACGAACGATCGCGCCAGTTTTGCCTTTATTTTTGATTAAATGACGTGCTAAAACTAGCAGCACAGTATTAGGAGTAAGGACAGTTCCTTGTTCATCGACGATACCAAAGCGATCGCTATCTCCATCTGTGGCTAAACCCAAATCAGCGCGATCGCGAACTACTGCTTTCACTAACTCAACTAATTGTTCTCCTTTGGGTTCTGGCATTCCACCCCCAAATAAAACATCCCTCCAATCGTGAAAACTTTCTAGCTGAACGCCACTATGTTGTAAAACTTCATCTAAATAGCCGCGAGAGGTAGAATATAGCGCATCATACTTTACCTTTAAATTAGCGCTTTTGATTCTTTCTATATCAAGTAGAGTATAGATAAATTGCAGGTAATCAGGTTTGGGATCGAAAATTGAAATGGAACCTGATGATTTGCTCCCAGGGAACTCATCCGATGCACTTTCTAGATTTGCCACAATAGTATCAGTAATCTCTGGAGTGGCAGGCCCAGCATAATCGGGTATATATTTAATTCCACAGTAGTGTGCTGGATTATGGCTAGCAGTAAACATCAACGCCCCTGCGGAATTTAGGTGACGGGCGTTGTAGGCAATTACTGGTGTGGGGCAATCCCGAGCGGTAATTTTCACAGTCCAACCCAAGTCTACCAGGACTTGGGCCGCCGTTTGGGCAAACTGGTCAGCTAAAAAGCGAGTATCGTAGGCAACAAGTACTGGTCTATCTTTTTTGTAAGCTGTTTCCAAGTAAGTGGCGATTGCTCTTGTTACTTTTCGTACATTAGGAAAAGTAAAGTCATCGGCAATAATCCCTCGCCATCCATCGGTGCCAAATTCTATCTTGCTGGACATTTTTGCCACTTGCTCCTGCGTACATAATCAGTACTATAAAAGCTTCCTGCAAAGCGTGTGTAGCAGCAATTATCACTCGAAGTTCTTTTCTAAGAAAGCCTTAGCTTAAACTTCTCCCCACCGTATCTTCTCTCACTGTTTCTGAGCAATGTCAACCCCCGATCGACCTTTTGCCAGTTATCACCTTTGGTCTCTAGTTGCCCCAGCAACTGGGCAAGAACGCTGGCATTGCCAGATGAGACGGGGGTTTATCAAAGCACGGCAACACGAACCAAAAGTTAAGGCGCTGTTATCACAAGCTACTGCACCCCAGAGGATTGGCATACTCGCCCAAAAAGGCGTTTATGAGTTTCATCATCACAGGCATCTGTTAAAGCAAGCAGATGGTGTAGAAAGAGTTGCACAGCTACTGAAACTAGCTAACTCAAGCGATCAAGTCCAGCAACGCGTGCTGCAAATTTTGAAAAAGTATCACGATGCGCCGTTGCTTTTGGATAAAGATATTATCCAATTAACTCCGGGTGATGAAGGTTTTCCTAAACCGATAGTAGTTGAACAAGAAGATTATTGCTTTCGCTTATACGCGGCTATGGACTGCGTTTTTATTGAGTCTGATAGCACTTTACATATTTTAGATTTTAAAACTGGTAAGTCAGCTTTTGACAAACGACAGGCATTAGTTTATTTGGTAGCTGCTCGTTATCTTTACCCCGGAAGAGAAGCTGTGGCATCATTTTATAATTTAGAAATATGTAAGAAGTCTGAGTTAATTAGCATCAATAATAGTGAATTAGAATCCTTGAAATTTGAATTAGCTAATATTGCCCACAAGCATCAGCACGATTTGCATAAATATCAGGAAGAAACGAGCAATTTTAGTAAAATATTTCCTCCAAATCCTGGTTCTCACTGCCGTTTTTGCCCATTTAACTCAATCTGTGAATTTGCCGATGTTAAGCAAACTCAATCATATCCATTGCCAAGTTTAAGAGTTAATAGCTAATTGCTTTACCTATTGAAATTGGTTTAATATAAAAAATAACTGCTAAATCATCGTACTTTTACTGACATTGTTCTCAACTCTTATAGGAATCATATTTGATTTTTGAACAAAACTAGGTATTGTAGGGTGTGTTAGAACGCAGTTCGTAACGCACCAAACCCTTGACGATCGTGCGTTATGCTGTCGCTAACACACCCTACGTATCTTTTCAGAAATCAGAGCCTATTTATAAAGTAAATATGAAGTAGGGTGTGTTACGGCTGTGTAAGAATTTGAGGGTTTGAGAAAGTCTAATTCAGCCGTAACGCACCATATTTTCAGGTGCGTTACGCGCTGCTTTAACACACCCTACAATTTAAGGTTTACTTTATAAATGCTCTCTCAAATACTAGTCCTATATCAGACAAACTAGATGTAAAGTTCACCTATTTTATCTTGGTATCTCAGGAGTTAAGACTAATGCGATTAACGATAAAGAAATCTGTTTACAAATCAATTGGAATTCGGACTTTTATTTTACTTTTAATATTTAAAGTTATTTTACCTCAACCTGCATTTGCATTGCTGTCATATCTAGACGCTTGTGCTGTTAAACCTGAATGTGGTTCGGCTTTATTCTCTCATACTGCGGAGGCTGCCAGAACAACAGAGATTAGCACAACTACAGGTACAGGAGCTACTACTTCATCTGTGGAAGCTGTTGCTAGGACTACAGTTATTGAGGATATGCGCTTACCTGCTATTGCTACTTTTTATATTTGGAAGCAGGCTCAAAATCAAGCTAAGGAAAAATATTGTTCTTTTTACCCACTTAATTTGGTTTGTGGCCCACAAGGTCAATCTTCAGTTCTTTATAATTATAAATTTCACGAAACAGTTCATTACAGGAGGTCTGGTTATCCCGACAAATTTGTAACTAATCATTATCGAAGTTGGCGGCCTGCACCAGGGGCAATTATAAGTTTAGCTAATCAATATCCAGGTCGTTATTTTGGTGGTAGCGAGCCTCCGTCTGGTGATTATGTATTTTGGATTAAATTAAATGATGGAGATGGTAATAATAAAACTCGTGGAGTCGTTTATGAATCCTCAACTGGCGACACCATGACATGGGATGATTATGCAAATTATTCTAACAATAATATTGAGAATGGATGGATTAGCGATGTGGTTCGTGCCGATCCACTGCCAGATAATTCACCCTCTCGTGATAGGAAAGATTGACCTCAATAAAAGCGGAATGTGGCTATTCAATTACTAAATAAATCTGACTGGCAAGGTTTAATTACTTCAAAGGCAGCAGTGAGTGGATAACCTAAGATATCATGGTAATTAATATCAAGGAGACATTTTTTTTAAATTAGGATACTTGTTTTAAATTCAAATGTAGGTAATAAATATGAATAATCTATCTAGACTTTTCCAAGAAATAAAAGAAAATCCGGTCATCTACATAGATAAGCCATCAATTACTCGTCTTCATTCGTTCTTAAATGGGTATTTAGGTGCTCGAACTGATCTAGGATTGGATAGAGAAGGTTCTGGACTTGAAGGTTTTCAAGAGTGGATACAAGAAAGAGAAAAAACTAATGTTTCACAATCATGGGCTGGGATAATTTTGTTCGTTTGTAGTAGTGAGAGAAATGCTTTCTATAGTTTTTTTGAAGAATATGAGCAGTTTCTAAAACACAAAGATGATTCCAAGATTCAAGAAAGTGAAGAAAAATCTAGCCCTACTAAAGATAATTCAAAGCTTCGTCAATTTGATATTTACAACGAGATTCTAAAGGCCATAAAGAAAAGACCAGGTATGTTCTTAGGAACTAGTTCAATTACTAGACTTGATATGCTTTTGCGAGGAACCAGTCTGGCTCGAAGAGAAGTTGGCGTACCTCCAACTGAGCCATAAAGGGAATTTGAGGGGTTTCAATCATGGATTGAAGACAAATATGGAATTAAGTCAGGTCAGTCATGGGCTAAGATAATTCTTTTCTATTCTGTAGATGAGCCTGAGGCACTACAGAAATTTTTTGAATTGTTTGAAGAATACTTGAATCAGAACAAGAGTTCAGAAGTAGACGAAAATTGTGGTTAAGCAGAGAGTCTTAAGGTGCGTTAGCCTACGGCGTAACACACCCTACGTTTTCAGGGTTCTTTTCCCAATACCCTAATTCAAAAGGGTGGCAATTCTTTAAGAATTGTGAATCGAATATGATTTATCGCCAAATCACCGATGGGGATATCTTCTTTGGTTAGCCGCGAACCTTTGCTTGTGACGGTTTCAAAAGTGATGCCTTTGCCAATTTCAATGTGATACCAGCATAAGCCCATAAAAAAGCGCGTCGGATAAGGGCCACCTTCACCCACATCGTCAGGATTTGATTCCATTGGCAACCAGCCAATATTCGGGACGTAGAATTCTAGCCAAACATGATTAAAGTCGGGTTGTAGCGGTACTCCTACTAAGTCACTATGGGGAGGACATTTGTACCTGCCTACGGTGCGGCAAGGGATGCCATTTAAACGGGATAGGGCAAGTAAAACGCCTACATATTCGCCACAGGAACCAACGCCCCGTTCTAAAACTATATCTGGTGTGTCAATGTAAGGTTTAATACCATAAGATAACTGATCGTAGACATAATTGCGGATGCTATGCATTTTCCGCAGCACATTGGTTTCAGAACCAATGGCTTCTCTAGCGGCACGGCGAACAATGGGAGTATCCATTGCTAAATCGTCGTCATCTACTAGGTAGCGCGTTTGTAATTCTGGGGAAAGTTCAGGTATATCTTCTACATCTCTCGGTGTGATGCGATACTTAATTCCTCGAACTTCCACAAGTGCTTTCCAGCCAAATATATGCCGTTCGCCTGGAGCAAGAGAATCAAATTTAAAGACTGCTACGCGTTGCCCTTCGACCACTTCTTCGGTAAAGGGTATACCAATGGGTTCAACGTGTTTCACTTTTTGACGCTCAGTTTCCGATGGTAGAGCGATGCGCCATTCGACATCAGGTAAATACACCTCATCTAAGGGGGCAATTTCCTCAGCATAAGACATTTCAATGAGATAGCCATTAGAGAGGGCGTAACGCTTATCTGGCTGGTAATGATAATACAGGGGATGAATAAAAGTGCGATCGCGGAATGTTAACTCATGACTCGGATCGGCATTGGGGTTATCCCGAATATAAGGCTCCTCTGTGGCGTAAGCGACGTAAATACTTTCTTTGCCTGTTTCGCCATTTTTATGGATTGCAATGCCTGTGGGACATTCAAAGGGGGTCAGGACACTAAATTGAAGTTCTCCTGTGGCCCTGTCCATTGCGTAAACTGATTGTTCGGTGCGATCGCAAATCCATAGCATTTCCTGAGTTACAGCTAAATTCTCTATCCCAACGCCTGGGGCATAAAATCTGGTAATCTCTTTTCGCGTTTCGCGGTCAAAAATCAGAATGTAGCCTAGCCTTTGGCAGCTGACATAAACTGTTGTTTCCCAAACAGCAACGCCATCAACCTGATAAGGCAATGTCACAAAATGTTCTAGACCCAAAGCATTGAGCTTGCACAAGTAAACACTATTTTCTCGGCTCACCCAGAGGGTATCTTCCCACACCGCTATACCAGTGACATCAGTAAATTCTTTAACTTGATGGGGATTAAGAATTTTGCTGTTGTCAGAAGTGGGATCGATCTCCAGTAGATGCCCTTTAATACTGTCAATGGCAATTAGTCTATCTTTGATGAAAGTAATGCCACACAAGGTAGCAGCAGTAAGCGGTCGAATTGTTCTTTGCCCAAACATCTGGCTAACGGTCAAAGTGGGGAGTGCAAAACTCATAAAACCTTGGGGTAAGTATAAAAAACCCTCACCTTTGGGTAGGGAGGAAACATAACTCAAGCGGTTTTAAGCGCCGTCACACCAATTGCTTGATGCGGAAAATCATAGTCAAGCAGTGGCTCCCCCTAATTGGGGTGAGTAAACAGAGGAGTAGTATTTACCCGTTTCCCTATATGTCGGGAGCGCCTTGCTAAGACCGGATTGTGAGCCTTGCCAAAGTTATTGGTCGGTACTATCCAAACAGCACTTCTTTACCCCTCGTAAAGATGTTTAACCATTTAGTTCTAGAGTTTGGGACTGGCATCACGCATCCCAAAGTAGGTCTTTAACTCTTGCCAATAACATAGTACAAAAAGTACTTAGGCGGGTCAGCTATCTAAATGTGGTTCTTGATTGCCACCTTTAGAGCGGGGTACTGACAATTATCGGTAAAATGTGTTCCGATCGACTCTTTCGTGAGAAATAATACTATGTCAAAACAGGAGGAATTTACAAATGTTAAGAATTACATATACATTCATCCAACTGGGCAATCGCCTTAATGTAACTTTAGAAGATGCAATTCTTGCCATCACTAAATTATGATCGAATTTTGTAACCATTTCCTGTGACTTACACGATGTCTGCTAATTCTCTGCCTGAAGGTGCCGCCGTTTGGCATAGTTTAGAAGTTGATAAAGCGCTAGACCTGCTTGATAGTAATGCAGACAGTGGCTTAACACCCCAAGAAATTGAACAGAGATTACAAAAATACGGCCCCAACGAACTTGAAGAAACTGCTGGCCGTAGTGCTTGGGAAATTTTGCTGGATCAGTTCAAGAACATTATGTTGTTGATGCTGATTGGCGTGGCTTTAATTTCTGGGTTTTTAGACCTGATGGCTTTGCGCGAGGGCAGATTAAAGCCCGGTGAAGTGCCATTTAAAGATACGATCGCTATCTTAGCAATTGTCATCCTCAATGGCATACTCGGCTATGTCCAAGAAAGCCGTGCCGAAAAAGCCTTGGCAGCCTTGAAAAAAATGACTTCTCCCTTAGTGCGAGTCATGCGCGACGCTAGACTGGTGGAGATAGCAGCCAAGGAGCTAGTTCCAGGGGATGTAATGCTGCTGGAAGCTGGGATGCAGATAGCCGCAGATGGACGCTTGATCGAACAGTCTAATTTACAAGTGCGTGAGTCGGCTTTGACTGGTGAAGCCGAAGCGGTGAATAAACAGGCATCACTAAAATTGCCGGAAGAAACATCATTAGGCGATCGCCTTAATGTTGTCTTTCAAGGAACTGAAGTAGTCCAAGGACGGGCGAAAGTTCTGGTGACTAACACCGGCATGACAACAGAATTAGGCAAAATTGCTGCCATGTTGCAGGCCGTGGAAAGTGAACCTACGCCGTTACAGCAGCGAATGACTCAACTGGGTAACGTCCTAGTTACGGGTTCTTTAATTCTAGTGGCGATCGTTGTCGTTGGTGGTGTCATCAAAGACGGGGGTTTTAAAAACATCCAAGAACTCTTGGAAGTTTCCTTGAGTATGGCGGTTGCTGTGGTTCCAGAAGGTTTACCAGCTGTAATTACTGTCACCTTGGCATTGGGAACCCAGCGAATGGTGCGCCAAAATGCCTTGATTCGCAAATTGCCAGCAGTAGAAACTTTAGGTTCTGTAACCACCATCTGTTCTGATAAAACCGGCACACTGACTCAAAATAAAATGGTCGTGCAATCGGTTTTCACTAACGACAAAACCTTTCGCGTCACCGGCGAAGGTTATGCTCCTACAGGAGACTTTCAGTTAAATGGTCAAAAAATCTCCCTAGAGGAATATCCAGAAATCCCAGCGCTATCAGTCGCCTGTGCTGTTTGTAATGACTCCGTATTGCAAAAAGAACAAGGTGAATGGGCAATTTTAGGAGATCCGACAGAAGGGGCATTAGTCACCTTGGCGGGAAAAGCCGGAATCGAAAAAGACCAGTGGAATAGTAAGTTACCTCGCGTTGCGGAGTTCCCTTTTTCCTCGGAACGGAAGCGGATGAGCGTGATTTCTCAGGTGGAGGGAGTCGCCACAGGTGAAGCATCTTCGAGAGGTGTCGATCCGGCGATCGCCGGTTTTCTCCAATCGGAACCTTATTTAATGTTTACCAAAGGTTCTCCAGAGTTAATCTTGGCACGTTCCACTCAAATTCATTTGGGCAATGACACAGCCCCCGTAACCGACGCACAACGCCAGCAAGTTTTGGCAGAAAATGACCTGATGGCGAGTAAAGGTTTGCGGGTGCTAGGTTTTGCCTACAAACCCCTTGCAGAAATCCCACAGGAAGGTTCAGGTGAAGAATCTGAGCAAGGCTTAGTCTGGCTGGGATTGGTGGGAATGCTAGATGCACCACGCCCAGAAGTCAGGGCAGCAGTGCAAGAATGCCGTGAAGCAGGGATTCGCCCAGTGATGATTACTGGCGACCACCAATTAACAGCACGAGCGATCGCTACCAATTTGGGAATTGCCCAAGAAGGCGATCGCGTTCTCACAGGTCAGGAATTGCAACGGATGAGTGACCAGGAATTAGAGCAAAACGTTGACTTGGTGAGCATCTATGCTAGGGTTTCCCCAGAACACAAACTGCGAATTGTCCAAGCACTGCAACGCCGGGGCCGATTTGTCGCAATGACGGGCGATGGTGTTAACGATGCCCCAGCCCTCAAACAAGCCGATATCGGGATTGCGATGGGCATTACTGGCACCGATGTTAGTAAGGAAGCCAGCGATATGGTGTTACTTGATGACAACTTCGCCACCATTGTCAGCGCCACCAAGGAAGGTAGAGTTGTTTACACCAATATTCGCCGTTTTATTAAATACATCCTGGGAAGTAACATTGGTGAAGTTCTCACAATTGCCGCCGCACCCCTAATTGGTTTGGGAGGTGTTCCCCTTACCCCCTTACAAATTCTCTGGATGAATTTGGTGACAGACGGTTTACCAGCTTTGGCATTAGCTGTGGAACCTCCAGAACCGGATGTGATGCAACGTCCGCCTTTTAGTCCCCGCGAAAGTATTTTTGCTAGGGGATTAGGTTCTTACATGATTCGCATTGGCATCATCTTTGCAATTATCAGCATTGCCTTGATGTGGTGGGCTTATCAACATACTCATGCAGCTGGGTATCAGGGAGATCCAGAGACTTGGAAGACGATGGTATTTACCACCTTGTGTATTGCCCAAATGGGACATGCGATCGCCATTCGCTCCAATAACCGACTGACTATCGAGATGAATCCCTTCTCTAATATATTTGTACTAGCGGCTGTGGTCGTCACCACGATTTTGCAGTTGATGCTAGTTTACGTCCCACCCCTGCGAGATTTCTTTGGTACTCACTATCTCAATATGCAAGAATTGGGGGTCTGTATTGGCTTCAGTGCCTTAATGTTTGTCTGGATTGAAGCAGAGAAAATATTTTTGCGGATTATGGGCAAGAAGGCTGTGTAAATCGGGGATTGAGAATTGGGTATTGCTTATTCTCCTTGTCCCCCCAGTACCCATTCCCCATTCCCCAGTAACCAGTCCCTAGTCCCCAGTCCTCAATCCCTACCATGTACCTGAAAACTCTAAACCTCAGACAATTTCGCAATTACCAAGACCAAAAGGTTGAGTTTAATGCTGCCAAAACAATTTTGGTAGGTAATAACGCTCAGGGAAAGTCGAATTTGTTGGAGGCGGTGGAGTTGCTGGCGACATTGCGATCGCACCGAATGACCCGCGATCGCGATTTGGTTCAAGAAGGGGAAGCCATAGCTCAAATTAATGCCACCCTTGAGCGACAAACAGGTATTAGTGACCTAACTTTAACACTCCGGCGCAATGGTCGCCGGAGTGTTGCTATCAATGGTGAATCTATTCGCCGTCAAATGGATTTTCTCGGCGTTCTCAATGCAGTACAGTTTTCCAGCTTGGATTTAGACTTAGTACGCGGCGGCCCGGAAGGTCGCCGCAATTGGTTAGATACACTCTTAATTCAACTAGAACCAGTTTATGCTCACATTTTGCATCAGTATAATCATGTACTACGTCAGCGAAATGCTTTTTTAAAACGCCATGTAGAGACGTTAAATGCAACGTCTTTACAGTCAGAATTAGCGGTATGGGATGCACAGTTAGCTACCACAGGAACTAGGGTAATTAGAAGACGCGATCGCGCCATCCAAAGATTAGCTCCCATTGCTAGTGCTTGGCACGCCAGTATTAGTGGCAGTACAGAAGTTCTACAAATTAAGTACATGCCTAATATTCCTTTAGAAAATAACCATCTAGAAGAAGTGCAGCAAGCTTTTTTAGCAAAAATTCAGCAGCGAACCGTTGCTGAACTGCACCAAGGCACTACTCTTGTTGGCCCTCATCGTGACGAAGTAGAGTTAACTATTAACCAGACACCCGCTCGTCAATACGGTTCCCAAGGTCAACAACGAACGCTGGTTCTAGCCTTAAAATTAGCAGAATTACAATTAATTGAAGAAATCGTCCAAGAACCACCCCTGTTATTACTTGATGATGTTCTTGCCGAACTAGATTTATCCCGCCAAAACCAATTACTTGATGCTATTCAAGACCGCTTTCAAACCCTGATTACTACAACTCACTTGGGTTCTTTTGATTCCCAGTGGTTGAAGTCCTCCCAAATTCTTTTTGTGAAAGCAGGACAAATAATCCCAAATTTATAATGATTTAGAATAAGTCTTTTCTAAGGTGATTCCAAAAATCTCTTTTTATGTCTGTGTACTCTACGCCTCTGCGGGTTAAAAGTAATTTATTTAACTAATATACACGCAGGAAAAACATAGATAAGAGGTTAAAAAATTTATTAACCAACATTTTTGCCAACCTTGAAAAGAGCTACTCTTAATAATTCTCCTCTGGTTGAAAACCTATAGTTTTTCGTTGGGTGACAAGCTTCTAAGGAATTTTAATCTCCGTTAGCACTTAATGAGTTATAGCCGTTTGAGCAAAATTCATATTTTGACAAAACGACTTTTGGGTGGTATTGCCACAAGTATTCTTACTCCATTTTAGTCTCTCCCATATCACAATTTTGTCTTGAGTATTGTATAATAAAAATTACAAAAAAATAGAATATGTCTGTATAAGTGCGGTATGTCAGATAACTTACTGGATTATTTATCTCACAAATTATTCACCTGTATTTAGTTGCACCATCAAGGAGTAAAGATTCTTGGAAAAACCTTTAACATCTTCCCCTGAAAGTAATCCAGATATTGCGGCTGGTGCAAATGCACACTCAAAATTCTACATACCATCTCTGGATGGGCTAAGAACTGTTGCTTTCTTAATTGTCTTTTTATCCCACGCAAAAGTTGCCGAGCTTTTTCCTGGAGGCTTCGGTGTAACAATATTTTTCTTTCTCAGTGGCTATTTAATAACAACTATTCTTAGGCGAGAGTACGATCGCTATCAAACTATTGATTTTAAGCTTTTTTATACAAGACGAATACTGCGTATTTGGCCCGCATTTTACCTAGTGTTGTTTTTAGGGGCTGCCTTAACTGTCTTAGGATTTATTCAGGGAGAAATTCGTTTACCAGCGTTTTTGTCTCAGTGTTTACACTATAACAACTACTATACAATTTTTTCTCCTAATGGAACTACTCCCGGTAGTGGGGTATATTGGTCTCTCGCTGTCGAAGAACACTTTTACTTACTTTTCCCCCTACTTTATCTAGCTCTACGCAAACTGCGTATAACTCCACACAGACAAATGCTAGTTCTTTGGGGATTATGTTTAGCAACCTTACTCTGGCGCTGTCTTCAGGTTTATAGTTTTGGAGCATCTTCAGAACGGATATTCTATGCAACAGATACTCGATTAGATAGTATTCTATTCGGTTGTGCATTGGCAGTTAATAATAACCCCATGCTGGATAAACAGTATTATTCTCAAAAAATATGGAACTATTTATTGCTGCCGATAGGAGTAATCTTGATTATTTTTTCATTTTTATATCGCTCCCATGAATTTCAACAAACCTTTCGTTATAGTATCCAGGGAATTGCTTTATATCCAATCTTTATTACCGCTATTCGCTTTCCCGACTGGGGATTATTTCCCTTGCTAAATTTAAACTGGATGCGTTTTTTGGGTGTACTATCTTACTCTTTGTACCTTGTGCATTATACTGTGATTTTCACAGTGAAGATGTACTTACCCCAATTGCATAAATTTATGCAAGCAGGAATTTCTCTATTAATTTCTGTTGGATTGGCATATATGATTTACCATTTTATAGAGTTGCCATTGGGACGGCTACGCAAAAAGTTCTCACGGGCATAAAAATTCCTTGATTATTGATGTTTTTCTAACCTTTTAAAGACCTTGAGAATCAAAAAAGTCAGCAGAGCAGCAATCAATCCTAACTGCCATAAACCACAGCCAGCAGCAATTCCTAATCCAGCCGAAACCCAAATAGCTGCTGCTGAGGTGAGTCCATGAATTTCAAGTCGCTGTGATTCTTGAGAAGATTGGCGCACAATTTCTCCAGCACCGAGAAATCCTACACCGGCTGCAATCCCCTGAATGACGCGGCTAAGTGCATCAGGACTAGTTTGCAGTTCTCCCGTTTGCATAATTATTAAGGTAAACACAGCAGAACCCATACTCACCAGCGTATGAGTTCTTAAACCTGCCGGTTTGTGACTCATTTGGCGTTCTAAGCCAATAATTGCCCCGATAACCAATGCAAGGCATAGTCTGAAGCTGATATTTAGCCAATCATTGTTTTCTAGATAGTAAGTATTTGGCAATGTTTAGTCTGGTGTAGAGAAGTAGATAATTTTATATCCATTGTTGAGATTATCTTTCAATAAGATATTTTGCTATCAAAACTAAATAAAGCTTTCGCGATCAAATTATGACAACGATTGCAATCTGCATAAATGACGTGAATTTTAACTTGATTAAATAGTTGAGAAACTATTTAAAATCAATAAACTATGAAATTCTACCTTAAATTGCTAGATTTAACCCATACACTCAATAATTAAATATAATACCGCCATCTACAACTCAATCAAACAACTAAACCCCTGTTTCAGGCAATGGAGGTGAAATGAAGGAAAATATTTGATTTACAAAGGAGTTGAATTACAGCAAGACATCGTGTAATTAACAGTTAACCACTAAATAAGGTCAGCAAATTCAACCTAAATCTAAATGCTGGAAACTCCTACTAGTAGAGAGTCAGTGGATTTATGGCTGATAACATACCAGAAGGAAATGCCTGTGCCTACAAATAGACAACTAACAAATTGAGTGGATAAACTCTACTGGCTAGACCAAATAAAACTACAAGACCGTACCAAAGTAGGCGAGAAAGCATTTTACTTGAGCAGAATCATGCAGCGTGGCTATCCGGTGGTGCCTGGTTTTGTTGTTTCGGCAGAAAATTTGCGGCAATTTCTCGAAAATCTTAATAGTTCAGAGTCACTAGTGGCTGACTTACCCCATTCTTCGTTACACCTAGATGTCGCTAATTGGCGGCAACTTCAGCAGGTAGCTGGTCGCTTACGCCAAGAAATTCTCACTGCGACCGTACCGCAGCAGTGGGTGAGTACAATTTTCCAAGCAGCTAGGGAATGGCAAACTAGCTGTTTAATTCTTCGACCGACTTTGGCAGTAGCAACTGCTACCCCAGTGATAAAGAATGTATCTGGTTTACTAGAGTCGGTATTTTGTCAGTGCGAACCGGAAGCGATCGCTTGGGCATTAAAACGTACCTGGAGCCAGATGTTTCGTGCCAGGAGCCTCCTCTATTGGCAACGAGCAGGAATTAACCTGCAACAAGTAAATTTAGCAGTTTTGGTGCAACCTGTTGAGAATGCGATCGCTAGTGGTTTGCTCAAAGCCAATTCCTCTGGATGGGAAATTGAAGCCACTTGGGGATTAGGAATTGCGATCGCTCAAGGCGAAGTCCAGCCAGATGTGTACTACATTCAACAGGGAACTGGGGTTGTGCTTGAGCAACAGTTGGGCAATAAAATGCTGGCTTATGGTGTGGATAATGCTGTACCTGGAGCTTTTTCGGAACCCATGCCTAACTCAGTGCTAACACCAGATAGCACTTGTCTGAATACCTACGTCCTTCAGGAAGCCCAGCAAAAACAGTACGCTTTACAAGAAGAATACTTACAACAAATAATTGCTCTGGGAACTCAACTGGTAAGTGAACTAGGTAAAACTTTTACGATTAAATGGACTATTGCTCAACAAACCACATCTAGCAAGCTCTATATCACACAAGTTAGTTCTCCCCAATCTGTAATTCCCCACGGACACTTCATTAGGGGATTAGGGGCGGCAAGAGGACGTGTTGTAGCGACTGCCCTAGTTATTACTAATTCGCAACAGAAACCCGAACAACTACCCAAGGGAGTGATTTTAGTAGTACCAACGATCGCTCCTGATTGGCTACCATTACTACACCAAGTTGCTGGTATTATCACAGAACAAGGTGGATTAACCAGCCATGCTGCTATTCTTGCCAGAGAATTAAGTATCACAGCAGTAGTAAACGCAAAATCTGCCACAACCTTAATCCAAACTGGCGAACGACTGTTGCTTGATGGTGACAGAGGAGAAGTTTATCGAATCAAAGGAAACTCAAAGGAGGAGATGGAAAGAGGTAGAGAGGAGGAAAGTGGGAGACTGAGAGCAGACAATATTCTTTTTCCGAATCACCCCAACCCCAAAGCGCTCCATCTTCCTGTTACTTCTCATCTACCCATGATTGCTACCCAACTACTGGTTAACTTGAGCCAGCCCAGTTTAATAGAACAAGTACAAAGCTTCCCTGTGGATGGGGTGGGATTGTTGCGGTCAGAATTGATGGCACTAAATATATTAGACGGACAACATCCCAATAGTTGGATTTTAGGCGGTCGGAAAGCAGAATTATTAGAGCGTTGGTCTGAGCAGATTATGCAGTTTGCTCATGCTTTTGCACCAAGACCAGTTTTTTATCGTTCTTTGGATTGGCGATCGCAAGATTTACCATCATTGAGTGATAGTTTAGAATCTTCGCCCCAGTCGATGTTGGGCGAACGCGGCACTTTCAGCTATTTACGAAATCCCGCAGTATTTGAGTTGGAACTGCAAGCTTTAGCGAGCGTACAGCAAGCTGGCTACAGTAACGTGAATCTCCTGTTGCCTTTTGTGCGGACTGTGGAAGAATTTATCTTTTGCCATCGCAAAGTTAAGCAAGCTCTTTTAACTGAGGTGTCAGAATTTCAATTGTGGATGATGGCAGAAGTGCCAAGCGTACTGTTCTTACTACCGGAATATGTCAAAGCAGGTGCAGCCGGAATTTCTATTGGTACAAACGACTTAACCCAATTATTGCTCGGAGTGGATCGAGAACAAGGAGAGCTAGCAAAAGTATTTAATGAACGTCATCCGGCAGTTATGAGTGCGATCGCTCAACTGATCCAAATGGCTAAAAGTGCCGGTATACCTTGTTCAATCTGCGGTCAAGCACCAGCCCTCTATCCAGAAATTATCGATAAATTAGTGGAATGGGGGATAACTTCCATTTCCGTGGAACCGGAAGCAGTCGAGCGAACATATCAGGCGATCGCTCGTGCTGAACAACGCCTAATTTTAGCAGCAGCCCGACGTGAATTAAAAGACGCAAAAAATTAATTTTATTTAATGTAGCCAGTTTCGCGCAAAAACTTACGTAAATCGGCGAAGTATTTGGTACGGTCGCTTTTTTTGTAAGCTTGCTGTACTCGCTGCCAACCATCTTGTCCTTGGCCTAGCAGATATTTATCTGCTAAATACGCACCTAAAAAGCCCTTGCCATCATCGCCTTGTTGCCGTGCCTCTGTATAACTTTGCCATAGCTCTGAGGCGTGACTGGAAATTAATTTAGGATAAGCACGAGTCACATCAATCATTTTACCCTGGCGATAATGCCAAATTTGCAGGGGGTAGTCAGAATCAGCATAAGCTGTAAAAGCATAAGCAAAGCGATCGTCTCGGCTATCAAACTCTGGCAGTCCATCTCGATCTAAATCTTTGAGTTGATAGCCACCATTGCCCCATTCATGACGAGTTTTCAGATACTTTTGGGATTTGCTGTCGTAGCGGTAAATCAATGAATAAGTACAACAGTGCGCTCCACCTGTAAAGAAATCGGCAATTATTTCTGGTTCTTTGTTACCGTCTAAGTCTTGCACTGGTAAGTTATTTTCTTCTCCAGATAGATTTCCTAGAGGTCTGTCATATTCATCTTCTTGTGGGAGCTTCCGATCCAAAATAG
Organism: Nostoc sp. 'Peltigera membranacea cyanobiont' 232; assembly: GCF_002245985.1. NCBI lineage: Bacteria > Bacillati > Cyanobacteriota > Cyanophyceae > Nostocales > Nostocaceae > Nostoc > Nostoc sp. 'Peltigera membranacea cyanobiont' 232. Next base: position 4,841 of record NZ_NOLK01000019.1, on the reverse strand, counting down.
TTTTATCCGCTCGAATAATTTTCAGCCTGACATTTTTATACTGATATTCTTCTGGCTTGTCATAAGATATTTCTGCCCGTACATTCCCCAATTGCCCAGTTATTGTTTCTGCTATTGCAGTCTGGGTAAATACAACTGCTGCACTCAAAAGACCTAAACCGATTAGAGATTGACTGATAAAGGAGCGAATCGTAATCATCGTTGGTGTTGTATATAGCACATTCAACTTTATACAACACCATCAAAATGTTCAATATCGGTAAATTGCTACAACAGGTGTGCTATGTGGAACCTGTTCTGGAGGAACAGCGTAAACCGTGCCACCATTTAATAAGGTTGCGATCGCAGTTTCTCGTGTAATGCGCGATCGACTAATTTGAAAGAACATCAAATGTTTGGCGTGTTAGACTTTGTGCTTCCTGAGTTTATCCCGATTCTACTATCTGATTGGCTAAGACCTAAAGTTACTCGTTTCATAATCCAGTACAAACTGGCAAGTACCACAAAGCTGATAGCAATAATTACTAGGGGCTGTTTACCGAGAATTTCTTCTACTCCTTTGGTTATTACAGCATCGGGTTGAGTAATAAAATCCCAACTGTTGAAACGCAAAAATCGTCCCCAATAAACACCAACAGCGCAGAGAAAATGTGTAATCAACTCAACACGCCAAATCCATTGGCTCTTACCGATCCGATGTAAGTAGTAACCCCAATTAATTAACGATATTACATAAGCTTCAAATCCACCTAGAATTACTAGCAAATACACAGGAATTAGTACCAAAGTAATCATCCACACCGATTGAATCGTGCGGATATCATCTATCAAGTGAATTACATCAGTCAACAAATAAGGTGCATTCGGTAAGAAAGCATAGAAAACTAAAAATCCTAGCCACCAAAGCCAAGTGCCACCGCGCCTCATGCGAAATAACCACACACTTAAAGCCAAAGGTATAAAAGCCAGAAATAAATTCCAAGTCATCCAACTCATATTAATTCGCAAAACCTGTAGAACTCTGGCTATCAATTCTTCTTTCATAGGTGCTAACTCAGAAGACGTTTAATTGTTTTAGATTCACTCTATAGTGTTAACATCAGTGATTGACTGATAAAATTTTTTACCCCCAAGGAAATTTATTTACTCTAAGAGCAGACAAGGCTTTTGTGTCACTTAAAAGGAAATGCACACTGATATATGTCTGAAATTTAAAGTTTTTGTATCTTTCATGCTAGGGGATGAAATTTATCAATCAATCAGCTTAAATCCCTAGTATAGCCAGAAAATCATCAGGGTAAAATCTCCCACCGAAACGAAGCCTAAGCAACAAAAACGCCACGAAGAACTATGTTGCGCCTGTCTTGGCTATTATATTGATTTCATTTTGCCCCCTGTTTTAAGGAGGGCAAAAGAAGTTCTCAAATCACTAATGCAGTAGCACTCGACTACGGGGGCCGATCGCTTGTTTGGGTGAAACAGGTATTGTACAGCTATTGGTAGAATCCGGCGAACAAGCAGTTTGAACAAGGGTTGCAGGGTTAACCTCTAGGGAATTACCGTTACTGAATTCCATATTAGGTGTAGTGGAAAGTGATGGAGAATTAGAGGCCGATGTGTAGGTTGTAGGTGTCGGGGAAGCGATCGCACTACCATCACTAACTACAGGTGTAGGAGTAGTGTTACTACCACTAACTACGGGTGCAGGAGTAGGTGTGTTAGTAGCAGCAATTACTGGCGCGGGAGTGGGCGTACTACTACCAGTAACTACGGCTGCGGGAGTGGGCATACTACCAGCGCTAATTACTGGCGGGGGAGTAGTCGTACTACCACCAGTAACTACGGGTGCGGGAGTGGGCGTACTACCACCAACTGGCGTGGGAGTTATGAGGGTTGCAGTTGCAGGTACTTTAATTGTTATTCTTGCTAGGGGGGAGTTAGTCATTTCCAAAGATGTCACCTTTGGCGAACCTGGGATATCCGATTTGAAATCAAAGACTGTGGGAGTTGCACCACCATTGCGATCGCTATATCTGACTCCATATCCACTCACTTCAAAAGTACCCTGATACTGATTTCCAGTGTTTGGATCGGTGACAATACCAGTGTATAAGGCTTTTGTGAGATTAAATTCATCCTGAACCACTCCTTGAAATGTGGTTCCCGCTAATTTTCCCTGGTATTTATAGGGTGTCAACTCACCGCCAGAGAGAATCGGCGAAGCCAGAACGCCATTAAAGGAGATAATCGGAATGCCTTTAAAGTCAACAAAATAATGCAAACTACCATCCTTGCGTGTTTCTATTTTTACATAGCCTGACTTGTATACAGGAACGTAATTAGGATTGTTTTTAGTTCCTAAGTTCCGCGAGTAAGTGCCCGTGTCGTCTGTATCAACGCGAGTCGTGCTGCCATTGAAATTAGGATTAATACTGGGAAGTTGGATAGTCCCTGATAATGTACCAGTGCTTTGAATGGTGATTTGAGCAAAAGCACTTGTTCCAGATGAAGCGATGATGACTGCGGCTAAACTGCTGCTGCTAAGAACAACACAACCTAATTTAGTTGATGAATGTAATTTCATGAAAAATTTGCTCCTTTAATCACATATCAAAAAAAATACGCACGGGTTTTTCTTGCTCTCATTGGGCAATAAAAGCATTTAATACTGAATAAGCCAGTATGAAAATAGCGTATTTGATTACATCTACATCAGTACAAAATTAAAACCGGAAGGTTGCTCTTAATGCTCCAACAACTAATGCATCGTTAGCCGCATTGTGATCGGGATTGAAAATAACGAATAAGCCTGGAGTCAAGGCGATATTGTCGCTTAATTGAGCGCGGTAAAAAAGTTCTACGTGAATTGATGTGTCACTACGTCCGCCTGCTGTTCCTCCATCAGAAAAGTTGGGAAAATTGAAACCATTTGGTAAGGTACTCGAAGTAATTTTGGGCGGTTGTCCGACGAGAACGCCTCCTAAATTTCCAGGACGCAGCAAGTTGGGAAAGGCTGCAAACACCATCCAATTTGTAGTTTCTACACTTCCAGGAAGGTTTAATGCTTTGGAAGAAGTAAAGCCACCCCAACCGCCTAACTGCAAGTTAGGATTAATTCGCCAAGCAACGGTAGCACCAATGGCTTGGGTATTGAAAGCTGTAGCATCTGCAAAAGGCGAAATCAATTGAGAATCGCCAATACCACTTCCCAGTAAGCCATCTGGGGAGTGAGAATAAAGATAATGTACGCCGATATCGATGTTGTTGGTGGGTGCTAAACTTAACTGAGCGCCAGCAGTAAATCTACCGCCAAATAATCCGCCCTGGTTGATGTTGCCAGAATAATTGGCTATTTCTGCACTATAAACGCCTTGCAAACTGATGCGATCGCTAATCTGCCAATCAAAGCCTATACCACTAGTGCCATTGCCAATACTTAAAATCGGGTTACGCTGACCAAATAGAGAAATTGCGCCGTCGCTAGAACCTTCTAAAGGGCTAATACCGCGAAAGGTGTTGATGGGGTTCACTCCCGCCGTACCGACGACAATTCCCAAGCGTTCCGAGACGAGAAATCGATAAGATAGTTCACTAACAACTAGATTGTTGTCTGTATTTGACTCGAAACCCAACCGCCCCATATTGGTAGATAGCAACGAGGCATTAGAACCTAAATTACCAGCAGACAGCCCTGTTAAGAGTAAATCTCGCCCTGTAAATGAAGTTGCTAAGGTTAGTTGGGCGCTACTTGTGAAAGTCAGATTGGTTTTTCCCTGGCGTTCAGGGACTCCATCTCTAGGAAACAAATCGACATCGGGGCTATTGGTTCCCTGGACGCTAAAAATGGCTTGACCAAATAATCTGGTAGTTGTGGAAAAGCGATTGGCTTGTAATTCAGTAGTTCGTTCTTCTACAGCCTCAACACGCTGCTGTAATTGCAGCAACTCTGCTTTGAATTCGCCCTGTAACCTTTGTAGCAGGACTAAATCTTCATTCTTAACAGTATTAATTTTATTATTTGCAATCGCTTCGTTAATCTTCTCTAAGCAAGCGTTTAAACCACCCGCAAATTCATAACGGCTGATATTGCGGTTTCCTAGATAAGTCCCATCATGATATCCCGCAATGCAGCCATAGCGTTCTCCTAGAGATTGCAAAGCAGCAAAAGCCCAGTCGGAAGGTTGCACGTCCTTAAGTTGCGACACCGAAGTGACTTGAGACATTGGGTTGTCTGAATCTGGAGACTGAGGAGATAAAGAGAATTCTTCTATGTTTTCCTGGTTCTGTGCAACTTCTGTTACAGGCTGAATCTTTTTTAATTCAGGTAAGTTAGGGGAACTTATGAATTGAATTTTCTCTCTACTTTTTTTAAGTATATTTTCGTACTTATGCTTGATTGCTGGTGAGGTAGTTATATCTGGCTGCACAAATTCAGGCGGTGTAATCTCAGCAGGTGAGACAACTTCAGATAAATTTTCTGGCATTGACTGCTGCACCAGATTATCTGTAGGAATTACAGGCTGTTCTGGTAAATTGAGCGCGGAGATTGGCGCTGTTGCTATCACACTCACCATCAGTAGACTAATATCACTCATGGTATTTCATTTGACTTGCACCAATATTTCTTTTGACAGATAAAGTTGGTGTATATCAGGAAGATTTATGAAAAAAGAGTGATAAAAGTTACTGCATTGAGGGGTGTAAGATGAAGGGAATAACCCATACCCGAATAGCACTAAGTTAAGCAGCATTGCAGAGGAGCGGAGGAGCAGGGGAGAAAGAAGAAATTTTAGGCATTGCGTTCAGATATTTAGAAATTCCCCTCTGCACCCCTGCACCCC
>NZ_NOLK01000189.1:0-14150 GCF_002245985.1 Nostoc sp. 'Peltigera membranacea cyanobiont' 232 | reverse complement strand
TGCAAACCACAGTCGGAGATGCTGACGAAGAGGCAATTAGGCGCACCTTGGGCAGTTTCCTCAACCGGATTTACTACGATTTACGCAATCTCGGCACCACCTCTCAAGACCGGGCGCTCAACTTTGCGGCGACGAATGCGTTCCAAGCGGCATCGACTTTTGCCGAAGCGGTGGCAACTGGGATGGAACTAGATAGCATCACCGTGGAGAAAAGCCCCTTCTGTCGCTTGGATAGCGATTGTTGGGATGTGAAGCTGAAGTTCTTTGACCCAGAAAACAGTCGCCGTGCCAAGAAGGTGTTCCGGTTCACCATTGATGTCAGAGATTTGATTCCGGTGACACTGGGCGACGTGAGAACTTGGTCTTCGCCGTATTAGGGAGATGGGGCAGAGGGAGATGATTGAGGACTGGACTAGCTTCTTTTCACTGTTTCACAGGATAGTGCGATGGCATACCCGCTTGCCGTAGGCAATTGCGCTTCGTCTAAGGTCGGTAATTGCGGACTCCTGTGAAACAGGATAGTGTGATCGCAACACAAAGTACTGCTACTCTCAATCCCCCAGTCCCTCCATCTCCACACAAAGCGCTTAGACCCACCGACTGAGCAAAGTCTGGACAACGGAACATTAACTAACTACATATTCTTTTAGATATTGTATGAATCCTCAACAGATTGTTAACCGACCCCAGACAACAGTAATTTTAGCCATGAGTGCAGATGGTAAAATTTCTGATGAATTGCGATCGCCTGCTAGTTTTAGTTCAGAACAAGATAAACTGCATTTAGAAAAACAAATTGCACAAATGGATGGGATTTTATTCGGGACAGGAACATTAAACTCCCATCAAGCAACATTTATAATTACCAATACTGAATTATTACAAACCCGAAAACAGCAAAAAAAACCGCCTCAACCTGTACAAATTGTGGTGTCTGCTTCAGGAAAAATCAACCCAAATTTGCATTTTTTTCAACAACCTGTTTCCCGTTGGTTGCTAACAACAAATCAGGGTCAAGAATTATCAAAAACTACACAAGGATTTGAAAAAATTATCATTGCTGAAAATCATTTTTATACAATTGACTTGATAAAAGCATTTAAACAATTCCAAGAATTAGGATTAAAACGGTTAGGGGTATTAGGAGGAGGTCAATTGGTTTCTTCCTTATTAAAAGAAAATTTAATTGATGAATTTTGTTTAACTATTTGTCCGTTAATTTTAGCGGGTAAAAATTCTCCTACTCCCGCCGATGGAGAAGGATTTTTATCTTGTCTTGCCCCCCGTTTAAAATTGCTAGAAGTTAAAGCTGTTGGACAGGAAGTATTTTTACATTATATGAAAGCATCCGAGCAACCTCCCGTCGATGACTCAGTGAATGCGGTATCTCTAACGCCAACAATTACTGCCGTGCAACCTGCGGTAGTTCTTGCTGCCACACCTTTGAGTCAGTCTCAAGCGGTTGCAAGCTCAGTTGCTCCATCAATATCTGCGCCATCAACTCACACTATAAATCCACAAACACCCGCTATGACTCAATCTGCATCGAACTTTGTCACTGCTAGTCAAGCACCTAGCGAACTCCCTGACAGTCAACTTGTATATGCATTAGGAACCCTTGGTTATGACTTTGGCACAGAAGCAAGGCGAGACTCTTTCAAACAACTGATGCCTGCCAATATTATTGGTGAGATTACAGTGCCAGCAAATCCCTACGATCCAAGGCAAATGGTGGATTACTTGGCAGCAAGTCCTTCGGAATCCACACCGCTAATTTGGACATTGAACATTGAATTGACTGCGATTTATGCAATCGAACCCCAAGGAGCGTTTGCGCGAGACACATACATAGTCTTGCAAGAGCTATTGGCAGGGCAAATTCAGGCAGAAAGCAGCGAAGAATATGTCGAGCGGGTAAGCATTCCCGGTGTCTTGACCGGGCGCACCATTAAACTGTTTTCTGGGCAGGTTGTGCCGCTATTGGCACCGCAAAACCCGCGAGGGATGTATGGCTGGAAGATCAATACATTGGTGAGTGCTGCCATTGAAACAGTGCAAACCACAGTCGGAGATGCTGACGAAGAGGCAATTAGGCGCACCTTGGGCAGTTTCCTCAACCGGATTTACTACGATTTACGCAATCTCGGCACCACCTCTCAAGACCGGGCGCTCAACTTTGCAGCGACGAATGCGTTCCAAGCGGCATCGACCTTTGCCGAAGCGGTAGCAACTGGGATGGAACTAGACAGCATCACCGTGGAGAAAAGCCCCTTCTGTCGCTTGGATAGCGATTGTTGGGATGTGAAGCTGAAGTTCTTTGACCCAGAAAACAGTCGCCGTGCCAAGAAAGTGTTCCGGTTCACCATTGATGTCAGAGATTTGATTCCGGTGACATTGGGCGACGTGAGAACTTGGTCTTCGCCGTATTAAGAGGCAGGGGGAGGCGAAAGGTACTTAGGTCAAAAACTCTCATGGATCAGAAAAACTCGATCCCCCAAGCGGCACAACCCGTCAACCGCATCACCACTGAATCAATCGGTTTTGGAGAATTAGATGACTCGTGCTGCAATTGGTTTAGGAAGTAATCTGGGGAATTCATTGGCAACACTAAAAAAAGCACTTTTGAGTTTAAATCAAACCCCAGGAATTAAGGTCATAACGTCCTCAAAATGGTATTACACAAAACCTGTTGGGCCGCCCCAGCCTGATTATTTGAATGGCTGTGCCGTATTGGAAGTCAAGGAAACGCTTTCGGCGGAAGTACTTAAAGATATCTTAATGGATATTGAGATGGAATTAGGGCGTGTGCGTTATGAGCGTTGGGGAGCCAGGATTATTGATTTAGACCTCTTACTATTTGAGAATCAAGTAATAGAAACGCCTACTTTACAAGTTCCTCACCCTCGTCTGGCAGAGCGTGCATTTGTACTAATTCCTCTATTAGAAATTGCAGCAGAATGGATTGAGCCACGCTCTGGTCAAACGGTACTAGAATTAGCACAAAAAATTGATCGCTCAGGTATTATTAATCATCTTTGAAAGGTTTATAGGCGATGCCTTTAACAGATTTTTCGATTTCTAACAAACAGGTATTAAAGTTCATTAGCTATCATAAAACTAGCTTTGATATTGGCTACATTTATCCGCTTGATTTGTTTGAAAGGTTTGCTACAATTAACAAACTTACTATGGTTGAATGTTCTTGTAAAGTAAAGCAAAATATCGTTTATCCGATGCGCTTTGATATCAGTCTATTCGGGAGTAATTACGCTCAAAAATTAAATCATGTAATGTTATTTTTTCAGGAAATCAATTCAAGAGTGGGTGTCAATCTCAACCTTGAATGGCTTACAACTTTTTTTGATCGAGGCTTTAAGTTTAGTGCCATATTAGGATTTAATGTAGCGATCGATCTTAGAACCGAGTTAAAAGATTCGCGCATCAAGTTACTGATTGGTCTTAATAATCAGGAGTATCCAGAAAAGGTAGAAACTGCCTTAAAATCCTGTGGTTTGGAAAGTCAACAGGGAATACGTACTTTACTTATACATAGCAGTTATCTAGTTATCGGATTCGATCTTTATCTTGATGGTCGCTACGATAGCCAGTTAGACATAACGCTTAAACCAGATGTACTTCAAAACACTGAGGTACATCAATATTTATTAAATTTAATATCGGCTTCTGCCTTACGTCCAGTACCGCTCTGTAATGAGTTTGCTGTCAGCTTTAGCCAAATGAGTAAGGATAAAGCCATCTACTACGATCTGAAAAATTTGGATGACTTCAGCACTGGTTTTTCTAACTGCTTGCGTTTGAGTGAGGTATCAAAAACGATACATTCTATTTATCGATCGCACTCGATAGCAACAGCAATGGGGGTAGTAGTTTCAGATAATGAATTTCGTGGTGATATAATCCAAAATTTTAATCTGAAGTACAGAATTTACGGAAGGACATAATTTTATGGCGATTCGCCCCTAGTAATCAATAAATAGGCAAGCGATCGCCTGCTTTTAGTCTAACACTCCAGTATTGATGAGACGGTGGGCAAAAAGAAGAAAGGGAGCAGGGGGGAGATGATTAACAGATGGACTGACTTCTTTTCACTGTTTTTTTAATAGTGCGATGGCGTAACCGCCTGCCGTAGGCAATCGCCCCTCTCTCAACACCAAGGGCGATCGCCTACACATAGTCTTCTTTCACACAAAGGAAGCGGTCAGACCCACCGACTGAGCAACGGCTCGACAACGTGATAAACAACAACAAAAAGGAAAAACTCTCATGGATAAGAAAAACTTGATGCCCCAAGCGGTACAACCCATCAACCGCATCACCACCGGACAGATGCCTATTGACTTGGCAGAACTGTCGGAAGAAGCCCTGCATCTGCATGGCGACGACAGCGCTTTTAGTAGTGCATCAGTACTACCATCTTACGACCAACAGGCCTACTTCTGTTCTTATGACGGAGATTATGCAGAATAGGTTCCTACTCTACCTATGTCTGAAAATTTCCTCTTTTTTTGTCTTTCCTCCGGTCTAGGAGCCTGAGCAAGCCAGGATGAATTTAGCCGCAATTGCCGATGATATCATTGGACTTTCCGATACCTGGCACCGCGACCACTTTTACACTTGCGATCGCTCTTCTAACACCAAGGGCGAATCACCTACATACAATCTTCTTTCACACAATATTGCGGTCAGACCCACCGACTGAGCAACGGCTCGACAACGGGACAAACACAAACAAAAACAAAACGGAGAAAAACTCTCATGGATAAGAAAAACTTGATGCCCCAAGCGGCACAACCCGTCAACCGCACCATCACCGGACAACTGCCTGCTGAGTTGACAGAACTGTCGGAAGAAGCCTTGCAACAACTGTATATATCTGAAGATTGTAGTGCTTTTGTACTAGCATCGATAGAACCATCAAAAACACCCAAGAAACAGATACGAGGTATGTGAGTTTTTTCTGATGACGGGGACGACGCAGAGTAACTTCCTGCTCCAGCTGGTTCTTTTATTTCCCTCAAATTTCCCTTTTCCTTCGTCCTGGAGCCTGAGCAAGCCAGGATGAATTGATCTGCAATTGCTCATAACATTGAGCTTTCCAATACCTGGCACCGTTACGGGGAGGAGGGGAGGACAGGGAGCAGGGGGAGATGATTGACGAGTGGACTGACTTCTTTTCACTGTTTCACAGGATAGTGCGATGGCGTACCCGCCTGCTGTAGGCAATTGCACTTCGCGGTCGGTAATCACACTTGCGATCGCCTTTCTAACACCAAGGGCGGTTCGCCTACATACAATCTAATCTTCTTCCACACAATGTTGCGGTCAGACCCACCGACTGAGCAACGGCTTGACAACGGGACAACCACAAACAACAAAATGGAGAACAACTCTTATGGATAAGAAAAACTTGATGCCCCAAGCGGCACAACCCGTCAACCGCACCACCACCGGACAACTACCTGCTGAGTTGGCAGAACTGTCGGAAGAAGCCCTGCAACTGCATGGCGACGAAGCTTTTAGTGCATCTGTACTATCATCGTCATTCGAGGATTGGGTTTCATCGTCACCCACGGATTGGGTTGCGTGTTCTTATGACGGAGATGATGCAGAGTAAGTTCTTGCTCCACCAGTTCTCAAATTTCTCTCAAATTTCCCTTTTCCTCGTCCTGGAGCTTGATTCGCCCGGATGAATTGAGCCGCCATTGCCGATACCATCGGGGTTTCCGTTACCTGGTACCGTGACGGGCAGGAGGCAGAGGGAGATGATTGAGGAGTAGACTCACTTCTTTTCACTGTGACTGGGATATTGGGATGCAAAGTTAATGCTACTTTCAGTCCCCCCTCCCCCAGTCCCCTCGTCTCCCTTACTCTCTTGTCCCCTTTGAGGTTCTTCAAGCCAGCTAAAAGTTTATTTCCCTCTGCCCCCTGCTTCTTCTTGGCTTATCCCAGCTATAACAAATTCACTCGAAGGAATCCAACCATGAGACTTCCCAAACAATCTCCTCCCGTCAAACGTTCCGATTTAATTCAGCCTCATGAGGCAGTTGATGTGGTTCATGGCAGCGTTGAAGATTTGGTTAACGTGCGGATGAAATTACTGCATGGCGCGAACTACAACGATCCAGCAGGATTTCAGTACCGTAGCTACAACCAACTCAAAACCTCCGGTGGCTGTGGTTGCTTTCACGCTTCCTCCGCAGCGGCATTTCTGTAATTGAATTGCTTAAATTTTACGCTGGATGCAAATTTCTCTCGAACCTAACCCCCAACCCCTTCCTTAGCAGGGAAGGGGAGCCAGATTCAAAGCCCATCGCCGTGTTGGAGAGGGTTTGGGGAGAGGTCAAGGAATTAATGTATACACAGTAGATTTGTTTGGGTTCCAATCATGAGTTGCACATCACTTTCAATTTTCAGATTCCATCACTATAAATAAACTCAATTAAAACTATTGCAGCTATGGCTAATTCATCCGAAACCGTGCAGAAAGCTCCCTTTGAGTCTGCCATTGAATATATGTTGGCATTTGATGGTCAAGATAATTTTGTCGAATTACCTCCGGCAAGTATCCCCTCCGGCAGTGAAATCACTTGTAGTTTTTGGGCTTATGGGGGAGCCGCCCTACCAAAAAATAATTCAGTGATTGAGGCATGGTCTGCGAATAATCAACGAATACTGAATGTGCATTTAATCTGGGATAACAGTTATGTTTTCTTTGATTGTGGCAATAGCGGTGCCAGTTTTGACAGTTATGACCGGATTATGAAGCAAATCAACGCGGCTGATTGCAAGGGCAAATGGTCGCACTGGGCGTTTACCAAAAACGCAACTACTGGGACGATGAAAATCTACTTCAATGGTGAACTGTGGCATCAGGAAACGGGAAAGACAATCCCTATCCCCCCCACAGCAAAGGCGCGACTGGGCAGTTCTTTTCATTCAAACTGCTTTCCTGGTAACTTAGCTGAGGTGCAGTTATGGAATCGCGATCGCACCCAAGCAGAAATTCAACAGGATATGCCTCGCCGTCTGCGGGGAGATGAACCGGGACTGGTGGGCTATTGGCCGTTGAATGAGGGATCGGGTGCGATCGCCCATGATAAAACTAGCAACGCCAATCACGGCACAATTCACGGTAGTGCTAATTGGGTTTCTATCCTCTCCCTTGCCCCTGCTCTACCCCGCCCATCTGCAACCCCCACACAACCATTGAATACCCTTATGGCTCCAGCTAATGTTAGTAATGTTGAGCAGCCCAGTCAACCCGCTCTCACCCAGAAGCGCCGGAAGGTGTTGGTTTTCGATGCCAATTCTCAGGGAATTGCTGTGGGGAGCGGGGCGCTGAAACCGCAGCGACTGTTCACAGTCGAAGCCTGGGTGTATCCTGCCACAGATGCCGGAAAACAGGTAATTTTTGCTGATGGGAGAACGTTGTTTTATCTGGAAGGCGGCGAACTGAAGTTTCAAGATCCCACCCCTCCACCGCGCATTTGGTTTTATGAGGAAGGCGACAAAATCATAATTACAGATCCCCCCGCTCCGCCAGCGATCGCTTCCTCTGGTGCAGGTTTAGTGGCTGGTAATTGGTATCACGTTGCTGTGGTATGGGGGGGGAGTCTTCCTGGAGAGACAAAGCTCTACATTAACGGCGTAAACAACGACAATAAAACGGCAATTGCCCCAGTTTTATCCTTTGGCAATACCTATTTAGGTGGATATCCATATCTGCCAGATTTCGGCTTTCAAGGCAAATTACTGGAGGTGCGGGTGTGGCGATTTGCGCGACCGCAAGCTGAGATTGAAGCCAATCGGCTGTATCCCCTGACTGGCAGAGAACTGGGTTTGGTGCGCTACTGGTCTTTGACTCAAACAGTTGGGTCAACCCTGCATGATAAAACAACCTATCGGGCAGTAGGAAGACTCAGCCAAGATGCCGTTTGGGAGGAAGTAGAAATTCCCCTGAAGCTGAAACTCAAACCCCAAGAACGGCTAGTGCGATCGACCGGATTGGAAGATTACGGCTACTGGTTTAAGGAGATAGCGAAACAACAAAAAACTGAGGCAGATATCCCATTCCTGCGGGGGCGAATTTGGGCATGAGATGAAGTGCGATCGCTTTCTCTACGCATTTAGGCGCGATTGCTCACAAACTGACTTTTTTTCACCGTTTCACAGGATAGTGCATTCACAACGCAAGTACTGCTACTCCCAGTCCCCTCGTCCCCCGGTCTTTTCACAAAGCGACCAGACCCATCGACTGAGCAACGGCTCAACAATGGGATAAATACAAACAACAACAAAAGGAGAAAAACTCTCATGGACAAGAAAAACTTAATGCCCCAAGCGGCACAACCCGTCAACCGCACTACCACCGGACAACTCCCTGCGGAACTGGCAGAACTTTTGGAAGAAGCCCTGCAACTACATGGCGACGATAGCGCTTTTAGTGCATCAGTACTACCTCAAACGGAATACTACGGTATTGTACAGTGTTCTTATGATGGAGATGATGCAGAATAGGTTGCCACTCTACCTATGTCTGAAAATTTCCTCACCTGGCACCATGACTCTGAGGAAGGAGGGAGCAGAGGGAGAGCAAGGTTGAGTTGGGTTAGCTAACTCAAGAGTGTGTGTTCTATTCCTTACATTACTTCTTACCTCTGTGCTCCTCTTGTCCCCTTCAAGGTTTAAGCCAGCTATGAGTTTATTTCCCCGACACTTTCTGGCTGGTTTACTTTTCGGGTTGTACCGCTGACAAAATCCTCGATAATTCCGGGAGCAGTCTTCCAAGCTGTTACCCAATTGCAAAAAAGCCGGATGCCATTGAGTTAAGCCATCATTGGTCATAAATGATGATAAAAATTCCTCAAATTAAACCCCACTTCCGCGTCGAAATTGTCGAACCCAAAAACGTCTATTTACTCAGCGAATATGCTACTTATGCCCTAACAGGTAGCCTCTATTGCCAGATTCTGCCGCTTCTAAATGGTCAGCATACCCTAGAAGAAATTATCCAGCAGCTAGATGGACAAGTCCCACCCGACCACATCCACTACGTCCTCGATCGCCTGTATGAAAAAGGCTACCTCACCGAAGCCGCCCATAGTCTCACCCGCGAAGCTGCCGCCTTTTGGAGTTTGCTAGGTGTAGATCCGCAAGCGGTGAGCAACCAATTACTGCATACCCAAGTATTGATTACTACAGTGGGTGCTGTTGACGCGCAACCCTTGGTTGAGTCATTACAAGCAATTGGGCTGGCAGTGCAGCAGTGGCAATCAGACGCACACAAGCCTAATGCTACTTCTTTACTAGTTGTACTTACTGATGATTATCTCCAACCAGAACTAAGCCGCATTAATAAAATTTCTTTCCAAAACCAGCAACCTTGGCTACTTATTAAGCCCCTGGGTGGAATGCTTTGGTTTGGTTCCATTTTTGCACCGGGGGAAACTGGCTGTTGGGAGTGCCTCGCCCATCGACTCAACGGCAACCGGGAAGTAGAAGCATCCATTTTGCGGCAGCAAAAACAGGAGCAGGGGTGTTTACCTACGGCTTTTGCTGGGTTGCCTTCAACGGTGCAAACTGCGATCGCACTTACAACGACTGAAGTTGCTAAATGGCTGGTGAAGCAGATTGTCCCAGAAGCGAGAATTCAGACATTAGCCGGGAAAATCATCACCCTGGATCAGACAAACTTCACCCTGAAAACCCACTCGCTGACGCAACGCCCCCAATGTCCCGCCTGTGGAAATCCCGATTTAGTTAGTCAACAGGTAAATAGTGCGATCGCTCTCACCAGTCGCAAAAAGCTATTTACTCAAGATGGCGGACATCGCGCCTTTACGCCAGAGCAAATCTTAAAACGCTACGAGCATTTAATCAGCCCAATTACTGGCGTAGTAAGCGAACTGGTACGAATATCCGACCCTAATAACCCCGTCATCCATACCTACAGAGCCACCCATGCCTTCGGTATCTCTTCTAGCCTAAATAAGTTGCGAAAATCACTAGGACACAAAAGCGGCGGTAAAGGTAAAAGCGATCGCCAATCCCAAGCCAGCGGATTCTGTGAGGCGATTGAACGCTATTCTGGCATCTACCAAGGTGACGAACCTAAAATTAATGCCACAATTGCAGAATTAAGCGATTCTCTGCGAGACGGCAAAGCCGAACGCGCCATTCATCCTTACCAATGTTTGCTGTTTAGCGAAACTCAATATCAAAATCGAGAGGAGTTGAATCAGAAAGCGATTGTAGATCATGATTGGATTCCCCAACGCTTTAACGAACAGCAAGCGATCGACTGGACTCCCGTATGGTCATTAACCGAGCAAACTCACAAATACTTCCCCACCGCCTTTTGTTACTACAACTACCGACTACCTAAAGGCGATAACGAAGCCCTAGTCCCAAGGGGCGAACGCTTTTGTTCCGCCGACTCCAACGGCAACGCCGCCGGAGGAACGCTAGAAGATGCCATTCTGCAAGGATTTTTGGAACTTGTGGAACGCGATAGCGTCGCCATTTGGTGGTATAATCGGCTATCGCGCCCGACAGTAGACCTAGCCAGCTTCAACGATTCCTATCTATTAGAATTGCAAGATTGGTATCGCAGCCAGCAACGCGAACTGTGGGTACTTGATTTAACTACAGACCTAAATATTCCCGCCTTTGCTGCCCTGTCTCGTCATGTTGGCGGTGGTGAAGAACGAATCATCGCTGGATACGGAGCGCACTTCGACCCGAAAATTGCCATTTCACGCGCCGTCACAGAAGTAAATCAAATTGGTGTCAATGTAGACCATCAAGATTATTCTACCGCTCCAGACTCAGCCCAGAACTACTGGTTTTCCCAGGCAACTTTAGCCAATCAACCCTATCTCGCGCCCTGCGTACAAACACTACCCAAACAGTACACAGATTACCTGCAACAGTGGAGCGATGATATTAAGCAAGATGTCTTAACTTGTGTCGAAATCGCTAGACGTGCGGGACTAGAAATGCTGGTACTGAACCAAACCCGCCCCGATGTTGGCTTACCCGTCGTCAAAGTCATTATCCCCGGTTTACGTCACTTCTGGTCACGATTTGGGACTGGACGGCTGTATGACGTACCTGCAAAACTAGGGTGGCTCCCTGCACCTTTAGCCGAAGACCAGATGAACCCAATGCCAATGGTATTTTAACTGCTCCCTGCCTCCTGCCCCCTTGCCTAAATAATATGTCCGATACCTTTACCCTCTCCTTCCGCCCCGAACTCTTCCTAACCGCTGAAGGCGATCGCCTGATACTGGAATTCGCTACTTACAGCCTCACTCTGGATCTTCCTAAGCCGGGATTGCGAATCGCATTAGAACACCTGGAGCATTTCGCCTTAACCACCGCTCAACTAACCGCCTTGGTTGTAAAAGCCGATGGAGTCGAAGACGGCTTAAATTTTGAAGCTGAGTTGCAAAAGCTGATTAACCTCGGTTGGATTTGTCATTCCGTTTTACCTTTAGCAACCGCCATTCCAATTGCTGCTAATTATCAATTAGTTTCTCCAGTTTTTGATGAGCAACAGCCCTTGATTCTCTCTCGTTTTGCTTTTTTGCATCAAGAAAATCAACAATTCGTCTTAGAATCTCCCTTATCCAAAGCCAAAATTATTCTGCTAGATTGGCGTGCTGCTGCCTTAATTGCAAAACTAGCTCAATCTAATTCGTCATTTACGCTCTTAACTTTAGCCGATACGTTGATTGATGCAGAGACGGCGCGATCGCTCATTCAGTTGCTCATTGCCACTAAAATGATTTTGCTAGAACCCGAAAGTGAAGCATTAGCCGAATGGCAATTTCATAATCTTCTGTTTCATCGCCAAACTCGCTTAAACCGATTAGATGATGTGCGTAAATTGAAAATGCCGAGCTTTAAGGATAGTGAGCGATCGCACTTTGTAAAATCCCCCATGAGCAATCGAGTAATTCCCTTAGAGAAACCTAACCTAGAAGCCTTAGCCAAAACCGATATTTCACTCACCCAAGCGATTGAATCCAGACAATCAATTCGTGAGTACGACAACCAACCGATCACACTTCACCAGTTAGGAGAATTTCTATATCGCTGTGCCAGAGTCAAAGAGGTTTACACCCTTGAGGGCGATTCTATGAACGTTGGAGAACGTACAGAACGTCCCTATCCCTCCGGCGGTGCATTGTACGAATTGGAGATATATCCTGTTATCAATCGGTGTCAGGGATTGGATGCAGGGTTATACCACTATCAACCTTTATCTCACACCTTGCACGCGATCGCAGATTTGAGTCCAGAGGTTGAAGCTTTAATTTTCGATGCTTGGAAAGCAACGGGACAGCAAGATGTTCCCCAAGTGCTTCTGATTGTTACAGCCCGATTTGGGCGGTTGTACTGGAAATACTATGCCATTGGTTACGGCTTGATTTTAAAACAGATTGGTGTTTTGTTTCAAACATTTTATCTGGTTGCCACTGCCATGCAATTAGCTCCCAGTGCGGTCGGCGCAGGTAACTCAGAACAATTTTGTAAAGTAGCCTCCCTGAATGAATACGAAGAATCTTCTGTTGGAGAGTTTATTCTCGGTTCTCTGAAGCAAAAAACGACAATCTCTCCTAAAAGTTTCACCGCTTGAGCCAATTTATAACATTTCATTTAATCTACTATTTCTATGCCCGATCTTAATACTATTCCCGGTTTTTTTGCCCTGCAAGCTCTTACCCTCGGTGATTCTCGCATCAAAATTGCTGTCCTTGATGGCCCTGCCGATCTGGATCGCGCCTGCTTTCGGGGTGCTAATTTGAGCAAAGCCACAGCTTTTTGGCAACCCGACTTAGAATCGATCGATCCAATCTACATCCAAAAACAACTTCAAATTAATGCACTTAAAGACAAGAAAAAGGCTTTGAAGAAGGCTTTAAAGGAGAGCAAATCCGAGCAAATTTCGCCATCCATTACTCAAGTTACGCCGTCCGCTTCAGAGCGAACTGACAAAAGCCCTCCGGGCATCGAAGAAACAGCGCTGACGCTATCGCACTATCCCATTGCAACCATCTTCAATACTGTATTAGAAAACACGGAAGCATCGTCATTAGAACAATATCGCCAGTTAAATAACGCCAAGCAGCAGCAAACAACACTCAAACCAGAACTACCCACAACCATTGATCGCGAACCGACAATTGAGGAGTTAGAAGCAGAAATCAAGGAACTGGAAGATTCAATTCCCAAGCCTGTGCAGGAACGCCTAAGTGGTATCTTTCATGCAACAGGTATTTTTGGCACAATGTTTGGGCAACCAGGCTCCCCAGTTGAAGGAGTCGCTCCCTACTGCACCGCCATCAACATTCCCCTATTTGAAACCGCAACGAGCGATGAATCAGTCTCTCCACTCAACATGGCTCACGCCTTTAACCTGGCATTGGAACTGGGCGTAAACATCATCCATTGTGCAGCCTGTCATCCCACACAAACTGGGTTTGCTCACGAGATGATCCAGAAAGCGGTGAAGCAGTGCCAAGACAATAATATTCTGATTGTGGCTCCGTCAGGCAACAACAAAGGCGAATGGTTTTGCGCCCCTGCAATTTTGCCCAACGTCCTAGCAGTGGGGATGATGAAAGACAATGGGCAACCAGCAAACTACAGCAACTGGGGCGGACAGTATCAGGAGCAGGGCATCCTAGCACCGGGAGAAAACATGGTGGCAGCACAACCCAGCACTGATGAACCCGCTCGCCAAGAAGGAACCAGTTTAGCTGCTCCCTTGATGACAGGTATCTCTGCGTTGTTGATGAGCTTGCAACTGCAACGCGGCGAACAACCTAATGCTGAAGCTGTCCGTCAAGCCATTTTAAATAGTGCCATTCCCTGCGACCCTAACGAAGTTGCAGAACCAGAACGCTGTTTAGTCGGTAAATTAAATATTCCCGGAGCGTATCAATTACTGACTGGGCAAACCTTACCCAATATTCAACCCGTTGGCGTCCGCCCACAAATCATTTTGCCAGCCAGCAGCAACTCTTTCCCAAATATTCCCGAACCTGCGGTAATAAGTTCCTCCCAACCTCTCAATGCGGTTTACAGTTCTACTGCTACTCAACTCATCACCGCCTCAGCCC
>NZ_NOLK01000188.1:0-14246 GCF_002245985.1 Nostoc sp. 'Peltigera membranacea cyanobiont' 232 | reverse complement strand
TCTGAGGTTGAAACTTTCTGGTGCTCAGTGGAATCCTGCCAATGTGCCGTCCATACTACAACTTCGCTGTGCCTACCTCAATGGTCAACTTGCTATCTAATGTTTTTGCAAAAATGGGATGCTCCCGCCAACAACAATTAGCTGTTTTGCTCGCATAATAGACGATACTGCATTTTCAGTACGGATTTGAGAAGCTTCGTCAAAGATAACAACATCAAACTCCACTGCGTCTGCATCTACATATTGACAAACACCTAAAGGACTCATCAGCCAACATGGCTTGAGGGTAGTAATAATTTGAGGATATTCTTTGATAAATTGACGAATTTTTTTATGTCCCTTTTTCTTTGTAATTTCTCGTTTGAGATACTTCACTTGTTCTGCTGCTTCTGCCTGTTTTAACCAATCTTGAAAATATTTTGCATGAAGTTGTCTCAAACGTTCTATTGCAACTTCATACTGTTGTTTATCTTGTTTAGAAAATTCATTTATTCTCTGCTCGTGCAAACTCTGGTTAAATTTTCGCAACTCTGAATTATCAGAATATATGTGTCGTCGCCAATTTACATAAAAGCCTTTTCGTAAAAGTAAAAACCACTTATTTGGTAAAATGTCGGAATCTCGTAGTTTAGCTAAAAATTCTTTTGTTCCAATAGCTTCTAATTTATGTACAATTTGTTGACAGTCTAACCACTGTTGGAATAACTCCAGATCATCATAGGCTTTTTTACGGAAATCTTCAACTTCGTTTAGAGGTGTTCTCTTCAATAAATCTAATGGTGTTAGCCGTTCTTGAGGAAAGTGTTCGTTTAAAAATTTAAAGCCTTCTTGAATCTGGTTTAAGGATATTTCCAAATTTTCTAATAACTCTCTTAGCTTTTGATAGCGTTCTCTTGAAGTAATAACTGCCGCTACTGTTTCTTTATCTAGTAGGCGATTTTTCTTTATGTTTTCCAGCCATTCAAGACCTTGCTAGATACTTTGCAAATTTGTCATTTCTTCTTCAAATGAAGATCCAAAAACTTGACATGCTTGATAGTTTTGGCCTTTTAATATATTTAAAATATTTTGGCGCTCAATCCCTTTTTTAATATCTGTAATCAATTTTTGCTCAGTAATTATATCTTGGTTTCGTCTTAGAGCTATAAGACGTTGACGTTCACGCCTCTTAGCAATAAGCCATTGCCAATAAGCTGGTTGAATAAAGCGAAAAAAGCCTGTAAATTTTCTAGCAAAAAGTTTCCTAATTTCTAAGAAATCAAAAGTTAAAAAATCACTAATATATTTGGCATTGAGATCGGAATTAATAGATTGATAATTCTTAATCTCTATTTCTAAATCTAAATACAACTGTGTCAAATAAACTAAATCTGTTGAAAGTGACCAACTTTCAATTCCTGATGGAGCATTAAGGATGTGAGCTACTGCTGGCTGTAACTGTTCCAAATCAGACAAAGTTTGTAGTGGTTCGGTTATTTTTAGCAGTTGTGTCAACGAAACTACAGTATTTTGAGCAAGTTTTATTCCTTCACTGATATAGATAAATATTTCTACGTAAATATTTATCTATATCAGATGACCAAGATTCAGATTGTAGCGGACTACTTGACCATATCGTTTTTTGTCTACCCCGGAATATAGGCTCAAATTGATTAAGTTCTTCTAGTAAAGTTTTTGCCTCTAGCAATGTAGTTTCTGAGAAATCTTGCAGATTAGAAAGATTAAACTCTAGTTGAGGAATATCTTCTCTTTCCAACCTGAGAATTTCGCCATACAGGTTAAAAGCAGATTTATTTAATGGTTGCTCCTTTTTATGTAAACCTTTTACATGATCGTTGAGAAATTTTCGATAGTCACGCAAAGGTTTAAACAATGTATTCCAATCTAGCTGTTGTGCTTCATTTCTTTCTGAAAGCTGAGTGAAAGTTTGCTCTAGTTGATTGAAGAAATCTTTTGCTTTTTTTGTAACTTCGTGGTGTAAATTCAGACAAACGTCTTCTAATTGACTTTTCTGAAGCCTGTCAAAAACAACTTCTAAAGCAGTTTGCTTTTCTGCAACTACAAGCACTTTTTTATTTTGGCCGATTAACTCAGTGATGATGTTAACAATAGTTTGGCTTTTTCCTGTACCAGGAGGTCCCTGTACTACACAACTAAATCCTGCCTTTACAGCTTCTATAACTACTTGCTGGCTAGAGTCTGCATCACGTATTTGATAAATCAATGAAGGGTCTATTTGATCAAGTCCTTTTTCTTGAGGAATGGGGGGATTATTGACATTCTCAGATGTTTTTTCTAAAGCTAGCTCTTGCAGTATAGGATGATTAGCTATCTTCTCATGATTTTGTTCCAGGTCTTGAATCATTGCTGCTTTTGCATCCGGGAACAAAGTAATGTGTGCTATTTTTTTTACTTCCCATTCAGGTTGTTTAGCGGCGACCGCACAACGAACTTCATTGAAAAAATCTTCATAGCTCAATTCTTTAACCCTATCACTGTTAGGCAGTGTTATATCAAAATCACGTAACCTGTTGACTAAAGTAAAGTTAACAGCAATATCATCATCTATAGGGTGAAGAGTAAATTCTAATGACTTTCTACCTGTTTTTTCTAATCTAACTGGAACAAGCAGAATAGGAGAAACATATTTTTCGTGAGGGTTTTCGGCGTTAAACCATGTTAAGGTATTAATGACTAAAAAAAGACTATTAAAACCCTTCTCTTCAATGGTTGATTTAGCCTCTTTACGAAGTTCATCTAGAACCTTGATCGGGTCATCATCCGTCTGCTTAGGTTCCAGTTCGCTGATTAGTAAAGATTCAGGCTCATCTTCTGTAAAATGACTATATAAAAATGAAGAGTCTCTTAAAAGAGGAACTAATCTTTTTTGATTTTGGCGTAAATCAACTAAAGGATTCTTGTTGGATTCGCCAACAAGCTTTTTCTTCCAAATATTGATTTTGTCTTGGATTGATTGAGATTCCGAAATACTCATTCGCTTTTGATGGCAGTGCTGTACAAGAATAAACTTGTGTTTTAATACTCATATTATAAGTAAATTTTCTTGCCAATGTAATCATTTGTTACCAATCACTGATACAAGGGTTGTCATTCGTCTCGATTACACCTTTAAAAATCTTAATATTTAGATATTAAGGTCTGAGAGGTTGGTTTATTGAAATGTAAACTTTCGTAAGCGGTATTATGATTGGCATGACAATTTAACGTCAGATACTCAGGTAAACTTTGAGATAAATTATGATCAAAATCCTCCATCTCTCTGATATCCACATGGGAAGCGGTTTTTCCCACGGGCGAATTAATCCCGCGACTGGATTAAATACACGATTGGAGGATTTTGTCAATACTTTGTCTATATGTATTGACCGAGCGATCGCAGATACTGTAGATATGGTGATATTTGGTGGCGATGCTTTCCCGGATGCGACACCACCGCCTTATGTACAACAAGCTTTTGCTAGCCAATTTCGCCGTCTCATGGATGCTAATATTCCAACAGTGCTATTGGTAGGCAACCACGACCAACATTCCCAAGGACAGGGAGGAGCGAGTTTAAATATTTACCGCACTTTGGGAGTGCCAGGGTTTGTTGTTGGTGATACATTAACTACTCACTGCATCGAAACCCGTAATGGCAAAGTGCAAGTAATCACTCTGCCTTGGCTGACTCGTTCGACTCTGATGACTCGCCAAGAAACTGAAGGTTCATCTTTGGCAGAAGTCAACGAACTGTTAACCGAACGTCTACGAGTTGTTATGGAAGGGGAAATTCGCCGTCTTGACCCTGATGTGCCAACTGTCCTTTTGGCTCACTTGATGGCTGACAATGCGACTTTGGGCGCAGAACGCTTTTTGGCAGTAGGTAAAGGCTTTACTCTACCCCTATCTTTGCTGACGCGACCTTGTTTTGATTATGTAGCCTTGGGACACGTCCACCGCCACCAGAACCTGAATAAATCTAATAACCCGCCGGTGATTTATCCAGGGAGTATTGAGCGGGTAGATTTTAGTGAAGAAAAAGAAGACAAAGGCTATGTGATGCTGGAATTAGAGCGGGGGAAGGCTGAATGGGAATTTTGTCCGTTAACAGTTCGGACTTTCCGTACCATTGAAGTGGATATCTCGAAAGCTAACGATCCGCAAGCGGTGTTAATGAAAGCGATCGCTAAGTATGATATTCAAGATGCCGTAGTGCGGCTAATTTACAAACTCCGCTCCGAACAGATGGATTTGATTGACAGTTCCTCTCTACATACTGCTTTAAGTCCCGCTCACACCTACACCATTCAAGCAGAATTATTGAGTCAATTAGCCAGGCCCCGGATTCCTGAATTGAGTGCAAGTAGCAGCATCGACCCAATGGAAGCCTTGAAAACTTACTTGAACAACCGCGAAGACCTCAAAGACATAGCAGTATCAATGCTGGATGCTGCACAAAAGTTGCTAGCAGATGATGTGGAAATCTGGCTAGAAGCAGCAACTAGCGAGTAGGATAGATGCCAATCATATTTCAAAACAGTGTGTAGAGACGCGAAACTTCGCGTCATCTGGAAAAACCCACAGAAAACCTAACCTCTTAACCCCCTTTCCGACGCGGGAAGCGGGAATTTTTAAAGTCTCTCTCCTAAAATAAGAGAGATTTAGAGAGAGGTTTTCCAGATAAGGTGAAAAGTCAGCTACTAAATAGGGTTCTCCGACAATATGGTAGAACCCTTTGATGAATTTTCCGATACAGGTTAGGATAATCCATCAATTAGAGGAAAAACTTCAAACCCGCTTAATCGCGCTGTAACATGAAAGTCACCCAAATTTATATTTTTGGGCAGATTATTGAGGAGTTTGCTACTCTACTATCAACTATTGTTTTTCTTCTAGCTAGAGGAAATTTTGGAATAAGTAAAAAAAGTTATCAAGCCTTGAATAAGCTACTCTTTACAAGTAAATCTTTTCGTTTCATGGCTTTTGTTCTACCACTAATCATCTGGTGGGGATACAAAGAAGTACAAAGCCAATTTGTACAGCCGCAAGCAGTTGTAGTTTTGGGTGGTTCAACGAGACGTTTAGAGCGAGAAAAATTTACGGCTGAGTTTGTACGCCAGCATCCAAATATACCGATTTGGATTACTGGAGGCAGTCCACCTAGATTCACCCAACGAGTGTTTACCAAAGCTGGTGTCGATCCCAAACGTTTACACTTGGACTATGAAGCTGTAGATACAGTTACTAATTTTACTACGTTAGTAGATGATTTGCAAGCTCGTGGCATCAAGAGCGTTTATTTGATTACTTCAGACTTCCACATGCGCCGGGCTTGTGTCATCGGCGAAATTATTTTGGGTAGTCGAGGTATTTATTTAAAACCAGTGCCAGTTCCTTCAGAAAAACCCCCTGAGTCTATCGAAAAATCTATCCGCGATGGAGCTAGAGCAATAATTTGGTTGGCAACTGGTTACACTGGTGTGGATGCAGCTAAAAATAAACGGTAAATCATCAGTAGGAATTTGCACGCTCTTGACGGAACTCAAAATAGGCAAATTAAGACAATTAATGCCAATAATCGTGATAATAACTAAGGTAATAATAGACACATAGAACTACAATTATCGAAAAACTAGTGCAACATCAACCTTCAAACAACACAATACAAAAACCAGTTAACAATTTTGGCTCATTTGGTTGATTAGTAAATACTTTGCATCCGCCAAAATTTCAAGCTGCGGCTTGGGTAACTCGAATTTATCTGTGTAGTTCGGGAAAAAAAACGCACCAATTCCCTCCACAATTTGATACCCTAGCTTAAACAGATTTGAGAAAAGTTAAAGCGTGGAAATTCAACTTGGGCGGGGAAAAACAGCTCGCAGAGCTTATGGAATAGATGAAATTGCTCTAGTCCCCGGTAACAGAACACTAGACCCCAGTTTGGCAGATACTAAGTGGCGTATTGGGAATATTGAGCGAGAAATTCCGATAATTGCCAGTGCTATGGATGGCGTAGTAGATGTTCGTATGGCTGTACGTTTGTCACAGTTAGGAGCATTAGGTGTCCTCAATTTAGAGGGAATTCACACTCGCTACGTTGACCCAGAGCCAATATTAGATCGGATTGCCTCTGTGGGGAAAGATGAATTTGTTGCCCTGATGCAAGAACTCTATGCCGAACCAATAAAGCCGGAATTAATTGAAAAACGTATTCAGGAAATTAAACAACAAGGTGGCATTGCTGCGGTAAGCGCAACTCCAGCCGGTGCAAGTAAATACGGCGAGGCGGTAGTAAAAGCTGGGGCCGATTTATTTTTTGTCCAAGCTACGGTAGTTTCTACTGCACATCTGTCACCAGAATCTGTAGTACCACTTGATTTAGCAGAATTTTGTCGTTCCATGCCCATCCCTGTGGTGTTAGGGAATTGCGTGACTTACGAAGTTACATTGAATTTGTTGAAAGCTGGGGCGGCTGGCGTCCTAGTGGGAATTGGCCCTGGTGCTGCTTGTACATCCCGTGGGGTTTTGGGTGTGGGTGTGCCACAAGCAACTGCGATCGCAGATTGTGCAGCCGCACGAGATGATTACTACAACGAAACTGGTAACTATATCCCCATTATTGCTGATGGCGGTTTAATCACTGGTGGCGACATTTGTAAATGCATCGCCTGCGGTGCTGATGGTGTGATGATTGGTTCTCCCTTTGCCAGAGCCGCAGAAGCCCCAGGACGAGGCTATCATTGGGGTATGGCGACTCCCAGCCCAGTATTGCCCCGTGGCACCCGCATTCGCGTTGCCACCACTGGCAGCCTAGAGCAAATACTCATTGGCCCAGCAGGACTAGATGATGGCACTCACAATCTTTTAGGAGCCTTAAAGACAAGTATGGGCACTTTAGGAGCCAAAAATATTAAAGAAATGCAGCAAGTGGAAGTTGTGATTGCGCCTTCCCTATTAACTGAGGGTAAAGTTTACCAAAAAGCTCAACAATTAGGTATGGGGAAATAAGGGGACTAGGGAGTGGGTATTAGACAAAAGTTTTACCAGTACCCAATCCCCAGTACCGAATCCCCAATCCCCAATCCCCAACAAATTTTCCAGCACCCTAAACAATTGCTGGAAAAATCCGATATGTCGCCTACAATAGAGATAGCGGAGACGCATGTTTCCGTTCACTCCTCACACCACACTCCGCCCGGACTACTGTTCGGGCGGTTCCTTATGTTTGTAAATAAAATAAGAGAGCTTCTTTGCAAATGTACATCCTCGCACTCCCAAGCTGAGGTTTTTGCTATGGTAGAATTTTCACCAAGTTCTGATATTATTGGCGAAGGTTTTAGGCATGTCAACAGCCGCACAAGTTACCGATTCTAGTTTCCAGCAAGAAGTACTCGACAGTGATGTACCAGTTTTAGTTGACTTTTGGGCACCCTGGTGCGGACCATGCCGTATGGTAGCTCCTGTTGTCGATGAAATCTCCGAACAGTACAAAGGTCAAATCAAGGTCGTCAAAGTCAACACGGATGAAAATCCTCAAGTTGCTAGTCAATACGGCATCCGCAGTATTCCCACATTAATGATTTTTAAAGATGGACAAAAAGTAGATATGGTGGTGGGCGCTGTACCTAAAAGTACATTAGCTTCCACTCTCGAAAAGTATCTTTGAAACTTAATTGGTTCACAAAATCCTCTTGAGTTATCCATGTTGTTCTCACTTTAGGTTAATTTTTATAAACAAGTTTGAGAGGCGCGAATTTCCCGTCTCTCAAACTTGTTTACATTTGTATACAGTTTCTGATTATGAATATTCTTAGGAGCTTTCTGTCTCAAAAACAACTCTTTAAATTCCCGCACTACTAATTTCTAGCGCACATAGCAAAAGAACTGCGATCGCAACATCATCGCTTTATCTATAACTTTATTTCTTTGATCGGGCATCATGCTCTTACTAAATCAATCGGTCTATTGCTCATAGCATCTGCCAAGACAAACACAGCAATCAATGTTTGAATGAGAATAGAAATATCCACAGCAGACAGCTTTGATCGGGGTACGATCGCACCCCGATCTCAATCTGACTCAGGTTGCTAGAACTTAGAAGAAGATTAAAATCAGCAATTAAATCAAGTCGATTCAAGAAAATCTTGGCTGAGTTATTTCTAATTAGGTTCCATAGATGTTGAAGTAGCGATATATTTTGATAATCTATCTTCCATAAATCAACTGTTCGTTGTTGAATCTATGAAGTCTTATTTAGCCGCCGCTATTCAATTGACAAGTGTGCCCGATCTACACAAAAATTTGGCTCAGGCAGAAGAATTAATAGAGCTTGCCGTGCGTCAAGGTGCTGAATTGGTAGGCTTGCCAGAAAACTTTTCCTATATGGGAGAAGAAAAAGATAAACTCGCGCAAGGTGATGCGATCGCTCTTGAAAGTGAAAAATTTCTCAAAAAAATGGCTCAACGCTTTCAAGTTACGATCTTGGGCGGCAGCTTTCCACTTCCCGTAGACAATACAGGCAAAGTTTATAACACCACTCTACTTATCGATCCCAGCGGCCAAGAACTTGCCCGCTACTACAAAGTACATTTATTTGATGTTGATGTCCCTGACGGCAACACCTATCGGGAATCCAGCACTGTTGTGGCTGGTACACAACTACCCCCCGTCCATTTCTCAGAAAAACTGGGTAATTTAGGGCTTTCTATTTGTTATGATGTCCGCTTCCCTGAACTGTACCGTCATCTGGCAGAAAAAGGAGCCGATGTTATCTTTATTCCCGCCGCCTTTACCGCCTTTACTGGCAAAGACCACTGGCAAGTGCTACTACAAGCCAGAGCTATCGAAAATACAGCCTACGTCATTGCTCCTGCCCAAACAGGGAACAACTACGCCCGTCGTTTAACTCACGGACACGCCGTGATTATTGACCCCTGGGGTGTAATTTTAGCCGATGCTGGAGAAAAACCGGGAATTGCGATCGCTGAAATCAAGCCCACTAGACTCGAACAAGTCCGCCGTCAAATGCCTTCTTTACAACATCGGGTGTTCTAGGGATTGGGGATTGGTGATTGGGGACTGGGGAGAATAACTTTTAACTTCTAACTCAGCATCGGCTAAACGCCCCGCTAACACTACTCTCAATCCCTAGTCCTGATAAATAAAACAAAAAACCGGGTGGCATTGAAGTCACCCAGTTTATCTCAAGATTACAATTTTCAACTTTCTTGGAACATAGGAGTGCTTCGGCTCCTATTTGTAAATGAAAGAAATTGGGAATTAGAAAGATTCTAGCAAAGGGCTATCTTAACCCAGTCTCTATTCCCCAATCCCCAGTCCCTTTTATTAATTAAACTTTAGCAGCAGCTTTGGTGACAACGTTGAGTTCACCTTTAGCATACTTAGCAGCAAAATCTTCCAAAGAAATTTGCTTAATCTTGCTTGCGTTGCCAGCTGTACCAAATTGCTGATAGCGTTCAGCACAAACCTTTTGCATGTATGTAATAGAAGGCTTGAGGAAGTGACGGGGGTCAAACTCCTCTGGTTTTTTAGCCAAAGCTTCACGGACAGCAGCAGTAATAGCCAAACGGTTGTCGGTGTCGATGTTTACTTTACGTACACCACTCTTAATACCTTTTTGGATTTCTTCTACAGGTACACCGTAGGTTTCAGGAATTGCACCACCATACTGGTTAATCAGTGCAAGCAAATCTTCAGGTACAGAAGAAGAACCGTGCATCACCAAGTGGGTGTTAGGCAAACGACGGTGAATTTCTTCAATGCGGCTGATGGCCAAAATTTCACCAGTCGGCTTGCGGGTAAACTTGTAAGCACCGTGGCTTGTGCCAATGGCAACAGCCAAAGCATCTACTTGGGTTGCTTCTACGAAGTCAACAGCTTCATCGGGGTCGGTTAGCAGTTGAGAATGGTCGAGTGTACCTTCAAACCCATGACCATCTTCAGCTTCACCAGCACCAGTTTCTAGAGAACCTAAACAACCGAGTTCACCTTCAACACTGACACCCAAAGCATGAGCTACGTTTACAACTTCGCGGGTAACATTGACGTTGTATTCAAAGCTAGCGGGGGTTTTAGCATCAGCTTCTAAAGAACCATCCATCATCACGCTAGTGAAGTTGTTCTTAATTGCTGAGTAGCAGGTAGCGGGAGCATTCCCATGATCTTGGTGCATGACAATGGGAATGTGAGGATAGGTTTCTACTGCCGCCAAAATTAGATGGCGGAGGAAATTTTCCCCTGCATAAGCACGAGCGCCGCGTGAAGCTTGCAAAATTACGGGGCTATCTGTTTCTACAGCAGCCTTCAGGATTGCCTGAATCTGCTCCAAATTGTTAACGTTGAAAGCTGGGATGCCGTAACCGTTTTCAGCTGCGTGATCCAACAGCAGCCGCAGTGGTACAAGCGCCATAGATAGTCCTCCTAATGTGGTTGTCAGCTAGTCGGTCTGAGAAAAGCGTAACTATTACGCTAAATCTTAAGAGTTTTTTCAACTTATAGGAAATTATAACTAGTGTCGTGTATCTATGTTGAAAAAGTTTACGCCATCGTTACTATAAAATATGTTCTATACTCCTGCACTATGCGCCATATTTTCTCTGTGTCGCTGTACATTTAGTTACCCTACAGATAGTAGCTCTGGTAGCCCAGTATCCAAAATGCTCATCTCGAAGCGATCGCTTCAACTTAAACACACTAACTTCTGACAAATGCTATCAGGGTGTTTTTCCCTAACTATTGCATTTGGGATGAAACTATGCGTAATTTACATAAATTAACGTGAGTGTCCAACGGACACTCACGTTAAATATCGCGTAGCTTGCTTCCGCGTTCGCGTAGCTTGCTTCCGCGTTCGCGTAGCGTCCCGTAGGGAAGTAGTAACAGACTTGTACTTCGACTGCGCTCAGTACAAGTCTGTTAAGCTAATCTCCTTTAAATTGCACTATTTTCATAGTAATAAAAGCTGCAAACCCTCTCCCTTGACCCCTGCCCCCCTGCGGTCTCAATGTGCAAATTAAATGCTTAACAACTTACCACCTCAGGTATCGCTATCATCAAAATTATTCACTGGACAATAACCGAATGTTCGTTTATTATAGAATTTATGAGGCACAAAGATGACAAAAAAAATCAAGCCATCTGTGATGCGGCAATCGAACTGATTACTGCCAATGGTTTTGCTGATACTTCGATGTCAAAAATTGCCAAAACCGCCAATGTTTCGCCCGCGACGATATATGTCTATTTTGAAAACAAAGAAAACCTTCTCAATAAAATATATGTGTTCGTGAAGCAGGAAATGAGTGCAGAAATTTTGAAAGGTGTCAACCAGAACCTATCGGTGGAGAAAGCATTTAAAATGGTCTGGAATAATTATTATCAATACGCGATTAATAATCCGGTCAGATTTGCTTTTACCGAGCAATTTGCTAATTCCCCGATGGTTGACCGCATTTGCAAAGATGAAAGTTTGAGCTATTTCAGGCCAATGCTAGATTTGTTTAATCGCGGTAAAGAGGAGAAGGTTTTTAAGGATATTTCCCTGGAAATTTTTACCGCTTTTACCTTTGCGCCTCTGACTGGATTGATAAAAGAGCATTTTAGTGGTGCTTTGATTTTGGACGAAAAAATGCTAGAAACCACCTATAAAATTGCGTGGGATGCAATAACGAATTAATTCTTTTTTTGAGAATTAATTAAACGAATATTCGATTAATTAAGCAGGACTAAATAAAATGAAAAATGAAAAATGGAACGTGGAAAATATTCCGAGTCAAAAAGGAAGAGTAGCAATTGTAACGGGTTCGAGTAGCGGCATCGGTTATGAAACGGCGCGGGTTTTAGCTAATAAACAAGCGTCTGTAATCATTGCGGTTCGCAATTTGGACAAAGGAAACAAGGCATTGGCAAAAATTCTTCAACAGAATCAAGATGCTGACGTAAAGGTGATGGAACTTGATTTAGCGAATTTAGCATCAGTTAAAAATTTCGCTGAAAACTTTCAGAAAAATTATTTGCATCTGGATTTACTGATTAATAATGCGGGTGTGATGATTCCGCCGTATTCAAAAACGACGGACGGTTTTGAATTGCAGTTCGGCACTAATCATCTCGGACATTTTGCTTTGACGGGACAGCTTTTAGAACTTTTGATCGGCACCGAAGGCTCACGAATTGTCAATGTTTCGAGCGGCGCACATAGTATGGGCAAAATAGATTTCGATGATTTGAATTGGGAAAAGAGAAGTTATGCCAAATGGAAAGCCTACGGCGACAGCAAACTTGCCAACATCTATTTTACCTACGAACTCGACCGAAAGCTAAAAGATAACGGTATCGAGACACTTGTAACCGCCTCGCATCCGGGCTGGACAGCAACCGAATTGCAGAGAACTGCGGGCAGCGTTGTGGAATATCTCAACGGCATCCTTGCTCAAGACATTACGATGGGCGCATTACCAACTTTGCGGGCGGCAATCGAAGCAGGCTTAAAAGGCGCAGAATATTTCGGACCCAATGGGTTTATGGAGATCCGCGGCTATCCAATAAAAGTCGAATCAAACGAATTATCCAAAGACCAAGCGATCGCCAAAAAACTATGGGTTGTATCGGAAAAACTAACCGGTGTGAAATTTGAATTTAATAAAAAGGCGCAAAGCGTGGGCAAATGACCAAATTCATACATCTGCTAACTAACAGATTTTATAATGGGCCATCGCACTTCCTTGGCTAAGAAGAGCGATCGCTCTACACATCATCAAAAAATAAAAAGAGAAGAAAATAGCGATCGCCCTGACAATTAACCAGGTGCGTTAGTCAAAGCACAAGCATGATAATTCTTCCGCACCATTGCTTGTATAAGCGATCGCTGTACACATCATTAAAAAATAAAAAGAATCGCACTGACTGCAATTAAAAAGAGCGATCGCACTTTCTTGGCTAAGATAAGCGATCGCTCATCCCAAATTTTTGGTTCTCCACAGCGATCGGATTCACAAATTTCCTAACAATAAAACTCGCCTCTACTTTCATCTCAAAAGCTTCAACGAGTATTTTTTAAACTTCTATATGGGTCGCCCGGGATTCGAACCCGGAACTAATCGGTTAAAAGCCGAGTACTCTACCGTTGAGTTAGCGACCCTTTCGCTGTATTTCGCAACTTTGCAATCATAGCATATACATCTATAGATTTGTAAAGGGGTTTAGAAAAAATTAGCCGTCAATCTTACAGATGCTGTGTGGCTAGCTCCTGGTGCTAACACAGTCAGGTTATCACCTGTATTGAGAGAGTTACGGGTGGCACTCCACGGTTCTAGACAGTAAAAATCTTTGCCTTTAACTGTCCAAAATACCAAGTAAGTAGAGAAATCATCATAATCCAAGGTGAGTTTTAACTTCCGGCTACCATCTATCGCAGTAGCCGATTGACTCGTTAACTGTCCAAAGGCAAAGTCAATTTCATCACGGTTAAAGTCAAAATTGCCGTCAAAAGAGTGAAATTCCTTAGTTTGATTGTCTTGATACTGCTTAGAGGGAATTTCAATCTCTAACTGAGTTTTATCACCACACAAAAAGTAGGGATGGAAACCAGCTGAGAAGGGCATTGGTGTGGATGACAAGTTTTTATACTGCTGCCGAACTTCTAGGGTATTACCTTGAAGTTCGTAAGTGAAAGCCAGCTGAAAATCAAAAGGATAAACTGCCTTAGTTTGCTCATTGCTATCAAGAACAACAGTCAAACCAGCTTTATCTCCAGTTTCTTGTTCTGTTGCTTTCCACGGCAATTCACGGGCAAAACCGTGTTGCTTGAGAGTATATTTTTGCCCGTTATGAGTGTAAGTATTATCTGGGAGATTGCCACAAATAGGAAACAAAATTGGATTCCCACCTCTGACACTTAAATCAGGATGAGTAAAGCGTTCAGTGTCCAGATAAAAAATTTCTTCTCCTTGAATACGCCAACGGGTAACGATCCCACCACGTTCTGGTACTACTTCCAATTGAGAACTAGCGGCTTCGTCAGAAAGAATGTACGTCTTGTACTGTTGCTGTTGAACTGCAATGCTAAACACAAATTTTAGTCCTGGGATTAAGGATTAGGGATTAGGGATTGGGGATTAGGGATTAGGGATTAGGGATTAGGGATTAGGGATTAGGGATTAGGGATTAGGGATTAGGGATTAGGGATTAGGGATTAGGGATTAGGGATTAAAATAACTCTTTCCCAG
>NZ_NOLK01000187.1:0-14271 GCF_002245985.1 Nostoc sp. 'Peltigera membranacea cyanobiont' 232 | reverse complement strand
ATTACTTTGATATGGCAGTTCGATGAATTAAATCTTACCCTACCTCAGATGGTGTCACTTTGTTTTCCACCTTATCGCTGATCAGGTAAGTCCTCTTGTCAATAGGTTTTGAGACGCGCTAACCCTGGGGTTCTACTTCCCAATCTTTACTAACTTTATGAGTCCAGCGTAAGAAATAATAGCTAGGTTCAGGTGCCAATTTTTTGATTAAATCTAACAATTCAGGTACTGGTAAAAATTTTGTGCTAACACCAACAAAAGGATTCATTTTGACCCCACAAGTAGACTACTCCAAGACCTAACGCCTCGCTCAAACAAATCATTAACAGTACCTTCTCGCCAAGTGAGTTGCACCCCAAAACCCAAATCCATTTCTTGTGCAGCAACAGGAGTATCTTGGCTATCTGGTTTTGTGAAACTATATAATTGTGCTTCTTCAGACTCTAAAAATTCTCCAGCACCTAAAAGAAAAGTCTTATTCCATTGCCTTTGACTACCGAAAGCGTTAATTTGTTGTTTATCTTCGGACAAAACGCAACCTGGATATTGCACGACAGCTGAGTTTAATTTCACTTGCACAGTACCTAATCCGCGAGATTTGGCAAAACCCAAACCAAACCAGCCATCATCCAAGTCTCGCAACACTAAACCAATTAAACCTAATTGTGCCAAAGTGAAGTTTTTCAAATGAATTTTTGTATGAAATTCTCCAGCAGTACAAACTTGATAATTGAATGGCCCGACTGCTACAGAACCAAATACTCTATCAATTGCTACACCATTACGTTCTTCAATTTTGAGAGGCTGAGATTTATCAGGATAAGCATCTTCAATTCTGACTCGGCTAGCAATGGAAGTATTGCCAAACATTTGGTCTGTAAAACTAGAGAGTTTGTAAATATCTGGTGCTGATTTTTTCTGGAGATAATCGTACTTATCACTCAACGGATCGTTAGCCCAAAGTATATCCGAATTATTTGGATCGCGTCTATCTTTACCCACCGTTCTCACAATCCGTTCTGCATGGGCGCGGATTGCACCTTTTAAACTGCTTCCTGGTAAATATATAGAACGTCCTCCAGCATGATAAGTTTCTACAAATTCCATATCAGGCTTTGTGGGGTCGGCTCCTTCTTTACCTGATTTTATAAGAATTGGCCCATCGGGAATGATACTTAAATCAATGGTGCAATGATTAACAAATTTTTTGTGCATGACTAGATTTAGTTGGGCAAATATACAGATTAAGCTGCTACTAAAGTATTTAGCTGTGCTTCACACTGTTGGAAGACAAAATTAACAGCGCCAAATAATTTATCTATTTCTTGAATAGTGTAATATGTGCTGTTTCTAGTAAATATTTCTGCTTCTAGCTTGCCAAATTGCCAGCGTTCGCCATTGGAAACAATGCCAAAAATCACTATTTGGTATTCTCCATTTAGTCTTTGAGCAGCAATCATTTCTGCTAAACATTGCGACCAGCCTGTTTCAAAGTTGTCTTGTTTTGCTTCAATTAAAATAAAGTATGGTTTATCAAAGACGACTTTACCCAATGGCGAACGTTTAGCTAAAATATATTCAGGAAAACCAGATAACTTTTCATCATAATTTAAAGATTGGTGACTCCATAAAAGAAAATGATTGCGATAAGTTTTCCAGACTTCTTTGAGTACGGGATAAATCAGATTTTCACAAATAGCAAACTCCGAGTTATCAACGACAGCATCCCGCATCATCAGTTCTAAATCTTCGCGGAAGTAATCAGGAATATTGAACTTAACTTCACTGATGAAATTTGATTCTGTATAGGTGACTTGAAATGCTTTGATAACTTCACCAATGGTTTTGAAACTACTGAAAGCCATATTGACCTCTTCAAGAATTTTGTGTCGCTTCGGTGGTGGAACTCGTAGGTATATTATCTCTTAAATGATTGATCAGCGAGTTCGTCCAATCTTGCTTCAAAGTTAACTGTTTAACATCTTGATAGCTAGGGAGTTTATCACCTGGATTGCTATTTACCAATTCTTGTAGGTAAATTAGTAATTTGTTTGGGTCGTTGTTGACATCCAGCCAATACATTTTGTCAATTTTTAGTTTAACGACACCCAAGCCACGCGATCGCCCCCCACCCAGAGGTATTTGTTCTGTCTCAAACTGGTGTAACCCAATCATCAACAGTCCCAATTCCCATTCCTCAGCATTTTCTACCACAGCCTTAAACTCAAACTGTGTCGCAGCCGGAACTACTTGGAAATCGTAGAGTTTACCATCTGCGGCTGTTTCGGTGTCTCTATCAATTGCTACACCGTCTCTTTCTTGGTATTGTCCAAACCAGGTATCAGACACTACTGTTAAATCCCGGACTTGGAATTTGCTAGCAATCCAAGGGGAACCGAATAAGCGAGAAATTAAGTCAGTTTCACTGATAATTTTCTCTGTGAGTATCTGATCTCTTCTTGCATTACGTTGTTCTTCTGGGTATTGCTTTAATTCCTCTTCTACTTCTTCTTTGATGCCATTGCTACCATTGAGACGTTGGTTTGTGATTGACCATTCTGCTTCTATAGCAGGATTAGCTGCTAAATTGAGATTTATACCTCTGAGGAAACTTTCTAAGCGCGATCGCAACGCTCCTTTAAAGCTCGATCCTGGTATTAATGGATTACCCAAAGCATCTTTAATTACAGGTAAATCAGAGCCTATGGGTTCACTAGAGCGACCCGCACTTATTCGTAGTGCTGTGATTGTGGTCAGTATGCCTGTAATTTCTAAGCGATTTTTGAATGTGTCAAACATAGTTGAATTAATTATTTTCTGCAAATTCTTTTTGTAGATGTAAGGCTATAGTATTTGTTTCTGCTTTGTTTCGCCCTGTCGTTTGAATACATAAACCTAATCCTTTATCCGTCCAAGTTAGAACAAACTCTACAACTCCATCATTAGTAGTCCGACGAATTGGGTTAGTACGTCTTGAGTTGAATGGAAGGGAATTAGTAATTTTTTTGACATAGGGAGAACGACAGATTTTTTTAGAAAATGCCTGGAGAATATCTATACCGTGATCCTGTCTCAAACTTATAGGTTTACGTTCTGCTTTAGTGTCATCTTGAGGGATTAAAGAGAGAATGCTATTTTCTTGTTTAGCAAATTGTAATCGGCAACGTTCATTAAATAATACTCCCATCGCTGAAAGACTGACTAAGGTTTTTTCCCCATCAGCTTCTTCATCAATGAGTGAATCCAGATAATTACTTTCTAAATTTTCTTCTATCTCTGACTTCTCAATTATTTGCTCACTCTCTAGATTTTCAAAAAGTAGATAGTTATTCAGCCAAAAAGCTAGATCCAAGGCGATAGGTTGCGGAGGAAGTTCAATCACCTCTGAAAATTTTTCAAACAAATAGTAAACCGGGATTTCTAATGCTTGTCCAATCATCCCAGCAAATGATATCTGTGCTTTGTAGCCACCAGTCGCATTAATATAGCGGTGTGCAGTTCAGTGAGATACAAAAACTTTGCTGAAATGATTTGACAGCAAGGACTTTGGTGTTCTCATCCAATCGATAACCGCTATAGCAATTGCTTCTGGGCTAAATTTTCTGACCTCATTACTAATTTCCCGGACAAGATTTTTTAACCCTTGCTGTTTAAAAGCTTTGACATCATCATCACGTAATCCTTTCAGGATACGTACTTCTACACTCTCAAAATGTAAAGGATTACTTTTTTTATTATCATAATATAACTTCAACAAATTCCCCGTAGTTTTTCCGTCATCCGTATCTGAAACTAAAAATATTAAACGTATACGTACCGCTAGTAAATTTTTATCACAGATGCTTGTAATTGAGTTAATTTCTGCGCCACATATACGATCTGAGTTTTTATGCTCAAGCAGTGATAAAGCTAACTGATTCCAGTTCTTAGACTCAAATAATTGCTTAATTGAATCTTCTGAATACTTGAGATTATTGAATAGACTAGTACCGACTGTACAAATAAGGGTATTTTTCATGTTTTTATACCTGAAATTTAAAAACCAATTTTTCTCTTTGCATATAAGCAAGGTATTGCAATTATGTTGCACCATCCCGCTTGTATTTCAAATGTCGTGCGCCATAGCCTAAATAGCGGCGAATCATTTCTAGCCAAATCGGTTTAAAGTCTGTTTGACAACACTCGGCAATTATTTGGGAGTTTTTCTTGATATTGCCATCAATGTGTTCGATGATTTTCTCAGCTAATGAATCTTTACCTCTACCCCATTTTTTATCTCTACCTACTTGATAGCGGATAAAGTTTTTAATTGCTTCTGCACTTTCAGTAGTATCAGAAACTCGCACTAAGTTACGAAATTGAGATTCTTCTAGGTCGCCATATTTTGTTTTATCTAAAGCATCTTGAATCCAGATAACTAGATCATCTTCAGTTTGACGGATTCCTTTTTGAATTTTAAGTTGTTTATGCTGCTCTGATAGATCACTCATTTAGCATTCTCCCGAAATACATTATGAAACTCATTGCAAATTTGTATTTGTCCGAAACCTTCAGAAGTGCAATCGCCTACTCCGTTCAGTTCCAAATCTTTAAGTTTATCAGTCCATTTTTTTTCGTTTTCTTTATTTATACTAAATAAATACACACAACCTCTGTTAGTTACTAATTCTATATCTTTCATCAATCCCCAAGCAGAATTCCAGCCAGAACGATAGTTATAACTACTGTAGGCTACTTCCAATTTGAGAAAATTATTTTTTTCTTCTTCATCGTTCAGTTGTGCAAATTCATCATCTAAATTTACAAATTCACACAACATTTTTGGAGAAATTACTGTAGTGCGTCGCCAATTTTCAGTAAGAATAGCATCAGCTTGTAGGTCTAGAGTAAAATAGGTACGATTATCTAATAGCTTATTCTCTGGTTCTCCAAAGACTAACCAGAGTTGCCAACGTGTTTCAAGCTGTTCATTGAATTCCTTAATTCTAGCTTTAGTTACAGCATCCTCATCGATTGTTGCTGTGATTTCAACTTTACCTAGACCCCGCGAAGTTGCACCACCTAAGCGAAATAGTTGAGAATTATGATTGATAAATTTTGTTAGAGATTTCGCTAATTCTGCATCCTTAACTAAAATTTCACTGCGGTAAACTACATGATGCCAATTTTGTCCTTGGGGAGTTTCTTGAAATGATTCATTTAAAACTTCAATACTATAAAGGATATCATCTTGAGATGTAGCTCTTTGGCGGTTAATTCCCACTCTTGTCAGAAAGCGAGTACTATTAGAATGACTGCGATATTTACCATCTTTGCAACTGTAAAAACCACTATAGGGTTCAACCCGTGCATCGGCGTTTTCTTTAATAGATTCTGGATCGCTAGGATCGTAAGGATAATTGAATGCATCTGCACAGAAGCGGTCAATTAAAGTATCAAAAACGCCGTTTTTAGGTTTAAAACCTGGATCTGTTTTAGAACTTACGGCTGTAGCTGGTAAGACCAGAATCTCGTCATTTACAACTCTAGAAATGAGGTCAGGCTTACTTTTATTAGGATTGGACTCATCTGAAATTTTAGCTACTGCTGGATAAGCATTTTGAAAAATCGCAGGTTCATCACCTAAAAAGAAGGCTTCAAAGTCGCCACCGTCTGCTGTTAAATTTTGTTCTGCTATCCGTGGTGTTTGCTGGTTAGATAGTTGTAAGATTTGAGATGCGATCGCACCGCGAATCACTGAACCTGGAATATGATCTTCAGCTTCACTCACAGAACCGGGTTTTTTAGCTGCGATCGCTAATGGCGATAAAGCTGTAATCTCTAATTTAATCCGCTTCATGACTTCATCTCCGGTATTAGCATTGTCCAAGCTGGATCATTTTTTGGTAGTGTTTCTAGTTCTTTCCAACTCAACCAACCTAACCCCGCAGATTTACTACCACCTAAAGCGTGAATATGCCGCAAGCCTGCTAAAATCAAAGCCTTGGCGTATGCTGGACAATCTGCTAGTAAATGAATATTCCCGATAAATTCCAACTGATTATTCGGGGGGGAAGTTTCTAGGAAATATAGTTTTTTCTCTTCTGCGGTGTGACGACGACGATTTATAGTTACACCAGGACGTATCACTTCTGGTAAATCCTCCTTTTGGATCTGACAAATCAAGTCATCAACTATAATTCGTGATGGCAATATGGGATTACCAAATATTTGAGAAATTAAGCAGTGATAGCCTTTGTAACCGTCTATTTGGTAAAAATTTAAAGATTGACTATTTACTCGTTCTCTGAGTTGTTCTTCTGTAGGACACAGTGTTTCAGCTTTTGGCGACTCAAAAATTTCCCATCCTAAGCCTCTAGCTAGCTTTTCACATTCATGGCGCAATCTTCCCTTGAGTTGAGAAGCAGGAATTAACAACTGTCCTTTAGCATTCCGAACAATAGGTTTGTCTGTAAGAGAACCATCAGAACCACCTGCACCGACACACAAAGCACTATCAATTATTGCTGTGAGTGGAATAGTTGTTACTTGACTTTGGGGTAAGTTTCGTAAATAAATCATGATTGCAATGTTTGTTGCTTTGATTTTGTCAGAGAGGAATTATTCTGTGCTTTGGCGATAAAGGGATATAAATCTACTAAATCTCGCCAGATAGTTTCGTAAGTGACTTTTTCTTTAGTTTCTTCTTTCCCCTCTTTCAAAGACATCCAAGGCGCAAGATTGCCATTATTATTATTTTGTTTTGGTTTGCACCATGCCTCTTCAAACTGTGTTTTCAGTAAATCCTGAGCTTTTTTGTCACTTAGCCGCACTCGAAAATAACGATAATTGAGTATAGCTGTCTGTTTACCTCGTTCTAGTAAACTACGGATTTGGTAAAGTTGCGATCGCGGAAATTCTGCATCTTTCAAAGCCTTTGCAGTTTCTAAAAGACCACCAAGTTCATGAAGCGTGTAAGGTGCAGCATACAGCTTTAATTTTTGCTGTTTGCTTCCATATTTGGTTAATCCGTTTGAGCGAAACTCGCTAATATTGGAAGAAATCATCGTTACAGATTTCATCACTAAAAAGTCTACTGTACCACCATAATAACCATATTTTTTCAGTTCTTTGGCCCCCTTTTTTGCAGATTTTAGTAGCTGATTAGTGAGCTTTTCTGCATAGTATATTGGTGTATCCTCAGCGGTTATTAGCACTCCCGTTGACATACTTAATTTACATTGAGACGATAGTGCTGATTGTGGATGGTAGCGATGATATAAGCAACGCTGTGGTATTTGGTAATCTTTTAAGTCAGCCAGTCTACGTTCAAATTCTTCACCGATGGTTTTCGCAATAGCTAGTGCTTTATCCGCTGGCACAATCAGCATCACATCATCCCCACCAATAGTTAAAATTTCAAAGGGATGAATCCAGCGGCCATTCCGCTGTACCTTATCTTGATCTTTAATATTCTTGAGTTGATGGGGATGTAGATGTTGAGCTAGTGCTTTATAAACTGATTGCTCAGTGGCTTTGAAAATATCATTACTGAATTGTTGATATTTCTGTGGAGTTTTAATCTTCTGGATGTAGCCACCCATATTATTACCATCAGCATAAATGTAAGCAACAAAACAATTCGGTGTACTCGCATTTCCAATTTCTATTAGAGAACGTGCTTCTTCTGGATACTTAACTCCGTTATAATATTGATTATCTAATTCATTTTCAACCAAAAAATCCTCAAACTTTTTCACCCAACTGGGGATATAAATTTGATTAGGTTTCCAATCAAAACCAGCTTGATAGTACCAATCTTGAGAGCTATCATCTCGTTTAGATATTTGTCCAACAATGCGCTTACGAGCTAAAGTTTCTGAAAACCAAGGTTCATTAGGAAGACCTTCAGCTTTCATTACAGATGATCTGCGATCGCCTTCATCTCTCTTTAAATAAGGGTGCGTCTCAAACATTGGCGGATAACGACGACTAGGGCAATTATCAAAATCATTACCGTTGCGTCGCTGATTGAATAGAGAAGCTAATTTTCCAGCTAATTCATTAAAACTCTTGCGTTCCTTAAAAGCTTGCTTTGAATCATTTACATCAGATTGATAAAAATAAGCTTCTATCAGTTCGTGCTTAAGATTACTATTATATTTTTCTAGCCAGAATGTTTGATCAATCTGATTGTGTAGTAAGCCAAAACGAATTTCTAGGGCTTTAAATTTAGCACCTACTGCACAGGAATTAGCAGTTAAAGTTTCCTCAGTATAGCGCTTTTCAATTGCATTCGCTAAATCATCTGCAAAATATCCTGGACAAAAAGCTAAAATATTACCACCAGTAGAATAGATAATTAATTCAGGAATCAAAGCTGCTTCTAAATCCGGGAAGTGCTTTTTTAGCCATTGAGATATTGAGATTGATTTAGGTACATTTCCATATTCACCAAAAAAAGCAGGTAAATCAATTAGGTTAATTCTATCAAGTAGTGCTGAAGCACCACGAATATCTGGAAGTTTAGCTGCTTCAAATACATACTGTTTAATCTTAGTTGCACCACCATAAACTAAGCCAATTTGAGAATCCCAGAGATGAGGATATTTCTCTGTTAACTGCTTTAGTTCTTCCACTGTATTTGGAAAAGGCAAATTCTGTAATTCTTGAACTTGTTTAACTAACTTTTGAAATTCTTCTGGTACTTCTTTTCCATCCTTTAAAGCTTGTCGCGTTTGCTCTAACATTATCAGATTAGGTGATGATCGCTCATCACCCCAAGCTAAACACCAAGCGATCGCAATCATCACAGAACTTGGATTTTCCATATTGCTTGTTCTCATTTTTACATACTCCTGCAATTGTCCTTACCCACTACCTCATTTGCGTAATATCTCTAAATAAAATTAGCGCATGAGTAGTATAAGATGCAATCAATTTATTTTTATCATCAATTTTTCCCTCTAAATCAATCATATTGAGAAGCAAACACGCATTTGAAACTTGTATTACTTTTTGTTGAGCAAATTAAATTTTCAGCTAAATTTAGAGACGTGTTGCCACATATTTGACAATTTCGTTGTTTTATGGTATAATAAGTCTGATTTTTTACACTTCCACGAATGCCTTTATCATACAGGTGAGTGGAAGGGGGGTCTTCCAACCTGTACAGTGTTTTTAATTATGAATTAGTAATTATTCGATCAACATCCTCACAATCCATCTGCACCACACAATTTCTTCCTTGTGCTTTTGCCTGGTAGAGTCCTTGGTCAGCAGCAGCAATTAAGGTTTCAGGAGATAATTGGCTATGAGGTATGATGGTTGCCACACCAAGACTGAGGGTGATGAATTCACTGACATCAGAATGGGGATGAGGCATTTTTAATACACTAACATGGGTCTGAATATCTCTTGCAACTGCAATGGCCCCTTCGATATCAGTATTCGGCAAAATGACTGCAAACTCTTCTCCACCATAACGAGCAACTAAATCTGCGGGGTGTTTCACTGTCTGAGAAATTGCCTTGGCAACCTGTCTGAGTGCATCATCTCCTGCCAGATGTCCATGCGTGTCGTTGTAGAGTTTAAAGTAATCGACATCACACAAAATTAAAGATAGCGAACCTTGCTCTCGTGCCAACCTTTGCCACTGTGCGTTGAATGTGTCATCAAAGCAGCGTCGATTTCCCACTTGGGTTAGACCATCCGAACAGACAAGGCGCTGTAATTCTTGGTTTGCTTGTTGTAATTGGTGGTAAAGTTCTGATTGCTGAATAGCGATCGCAGCTTGTCCCGCTAACTGGTTAAACAAGTTAATCTCCGATTGCTGCCATTGCCTGGCATGACGGCATTGGTGAGCAATCAATAGTCCCCACAACCGCTCTTTCTGCAAGATTGGCACAACAAGGTTTGCTCGGATTTGCAAACTCCGCAGGAGGTCAACATGACACGGCGATAGTCCCGCATTTTCAATGTCTTTGATCGCTCTAGTGTTACCTTGTTGAAAGTAAGCTGCACGGGTAGATTGAAAGCACGTGTCCATAACGTGAAATCCCAGAATGGACATGCACTCTTCTGCTAAGGATTCTACAGCTACTAACCCACTCCAGTCTGCCTGAAATTGGTAAATTATTACTCGGTCTACCTCAAACAGTTGCCGCACTTCATCTGCTGTGGTTTGCAAAATCTCGTCTAACTCTAACGATTGTCGAATTCGCTGCGTCACAGCCGCAACAATTCGCTCGGACTCATTTTGGTGTTGGACATGCCGCTCAACCAGCTTACAATCTGTCGATGCTACATTATTTGATGCGATCGCCTCAAAGTGAGGGGTTGTGGTGACAGGCACTGCACTAGGTTTAGCAATCAAATAGCCTTGGGCAAGAGTTGCACCTCTTTCTCGCAGCCAGTTCAGTTCTTCAATGCACTCAATCCCTTCAGCAACAGTCTGGATGTTTAACTTTTGCGTAATCTCTAAAAGCTTCTCGGTAATCGAGGCTTTGTACAGGTTTTGATGCACATCTCGAATTAACTCCATGTCCAGCTTGAT
Source organism: Nostoc sp. 'Peltigera membranacea cyanobiont' 232 (assembly GCF_002245985.1). Taxonomy (NCBI): domain Bacteria; kingdom Bacillati; phylum Cyanobacteriota; class Cyanophyceae; order Nostocales; family Nostocaceae; genus Nostoc; species Nostoc sp. 'Peltigera membranacea cyanobiont' 232. The sequence goes on along the minus strand of NZ_NOLK01000187.1, from coordinate 3,737 downwards.
AAAATCTGGACGTAACTGATGCAGCAAGTTTAGGCTGGAATAGCCAGAACCAAGATCGTCAAGGGCGATTAAAAACCCAGCATCTCGGTAATATTGGAGGACAGCTTTCAGGTGGGCTAAATCTTGAGGATTGTCTGATTCTACGACTTCAAAAACAATCCGATCGTGGGAGATGCCTGCTTGGTCAATTGCCTCTACTGTACTACGTAGGCAAAAAACTGGGTCATAAAGTGAGGTTGGTGCAAAATTGATGAAGATGTGCCCACTTACTTGATGGTGGCTGATTTGAGCAATTGTGCTGAGGCGAGCAATTTGGTCAAGTTGGGGTATTAGTCCGGCTTCGGTTGCTAACTCCATAATTGACCCTGGTAGCACTAAATTGCCTTGTTCATCCAGCCCGCGCAAGAGCGATTCATATCCATAAATCTGCGATGTATCTTGAATTGAGACAATTGCTTGAAAGTAACTGGTGAATCGTTCCGTTACCAACATTTCAACCAGCCAGTCAGATTGGTTAAATTTAATGAAGCGTTGTAATGAGGTTATATCACTAAAATCGTGGATTTGAGGTTGGATAGCACCTCGAATGAAAAGGACTTGCGTCTCTTTTAATTCTCTCGGTGCTAGTAGTTGGGCCAGGTTACGGGCAATTTCTTGAGCCTCTCCAGGTCTACAGTCCAAACTCAAACCTGGACGCTCGTGCATCAATTCATACTTTAGGGCAAACTTCTTTAGGTAGGAGGTGACTTTTTTTAGGGTATGTGGAACGGGGAACCAGAGAAAGAGCCTGCCTGCTTCCTTAGTCTGGCAGCGTGCAACATTGCGACAAGCACAGGTTTTGGAGATCGGACATATTTGGCTCATAGCTAACTACTTTTTTAATCTGATTTGTTCTATTATTCCCACTATTTTTAGTGTAAAAGATAAACTATGCTTCAAATACATGAAGATTTGATGAGTTCTGTAAATTGAATAATTTAGTCTATCAATTAACTCAATAGTATCTCTATATTTTTATACTAAATCCTCAAATAATTGCCTATTTTTTTGTGAAATGAAGCAAATTAATGAATAGTTAGATTAAGAATTTAAGTTATGAAATAAAGGGGAAAATCAGCTAGGGGAGGAAGATTTTTTAGCTATATTAATTTATATCATGTCCGGTTAATTAGTTATGATTCCCACATCTGTGCAAAAATCGGAAAACCCTCTTTCCCCCTGCCCCCAGCAAGAACTCCGGTCTTCATGATAAGTCCTTAAACGGACATGATATTATCCCTATCGCTAGATAAAAAATCTGAAACTATAATTTTTAATAATTTTTATGAATATACCTGATAATGCCAAAACACTCTCGATCGTAAGGGTGTTTTTTGAATGGTTTTTGGAACTCAGACATTCCCATTCCTGCCAATCAGAGTTGCAATTGCGTTGACTAACTCCTCTGGTTCAACGGGTTTAGACAAATGCCTTTGAAATCCTGATTCAAGTGCTTGTTGTTGGTTGATTTCTCCAGCATAAGCAGTTAAAGCGATCGCGGGAATCTGTTTAGCTTGCAATGCCTGCAATGCTCTAACTTGGCGCATCAGCGTATAGCCATCTGTCTCTGGCATACCAATATCACTGAGCAAAATATCTGGTTCTGACTCAGCCAATACTTGCAGTGCTTCTTTTGCTGATACCACAGCAATTACCTTTGCTCCCTCTTGTTCTAGCACAAATGTGTGGAATTCACGGGTATCATCGTCATCGTCTACAACTAAGATTTTGATGCCTGTAAGGATTTCAGTTGTAGAAGAGTCATTTAAACGATTGATATTTATCTGTTCTTTTGGAGTTAATTCTTTTTTGATGAGGGGTAGCCTGACCGTGAAAATAGCTCCTTGCCCTTCCCCTAAACTTTCTGCCCAAATCGTACCACCATGTAATTCTATCAAATGGCGGACAATTGCTAACCCTAACCCCAGACCACCAGACCTTCGGGTTGTGGTGCTATCAGCCTGACGAAAATATTCAAACACATAAGGGATAAATTCCGGGTTGATCCCCTTACCTGTATCGCTGACGGTAATCTGAGCTTGAGTATCAATGCGCTCCAGTCGAATAGCAATTTTTCCCCCTTCAGGAGTGAATTTGACAGCATTCGATAACAAATTCCAGATTACTTGTTGTAAACGACCGGAATCACCCAAAACGTGCGCTAAAGAAGCATCCAGCATTGTTTTAATTTGAATATCTTTAGCCTCTACTGCCAAACGCACTGTCTCCAATCCCGCCTCAATTACCAGCACTAGGTTGACAGGAAACATATTAAGGTTGAGCTTGCCTTGTAAGATTCGAGAGACATCGAGCAAATCTTCAATTAGTTGCGCTTGTAATTTAGCATTCCGCTCGATGGTTGCAATCGCTTTCTTGATCTCTGCTTGGTGAAATTCTCGGGTTTGTAAGAGTCTAGCCCAACCAAGAATGGGATTGAGAGGCGATCGCAATTCATGGGAAAGTACCGCCAAAAACTCATCTTTAATCCGGTTGGCTCTTTCAGCTTCAGTTCTAGCAGCTTGCTCAAGTTGCAGGAGGCGATCGCGTTCGGCTTCTGCTACTTTGCGTTCTGTAATGTCAATTACTGAGCCAATGTAACCTTTAAATTGACCGTCCACCCCAAACCAAGGATTAGCAGCATCGATTGTCCAGCGATACACACCATCTTTGCGCCGTAAGCGGTACTCCATACGAAAGGCCGAACAGTAACTGTTAGCTTCCAGAAAAATATTCTTCGCGTCATCGTAATCTTCTGGGTGTACGGCGTTCAACCAGCCAAATCCCAGACCCATTTCCTCAGTTTGACCGGTAAAGTCGTACCAGCTCTTACTGAGATAGGTGCAGTAGCTAGCGATATCTGTTACCCAAACCATGAAAGGGGCATTGTCAGCCATGTTGCGGAACTGTTCTTCGCTTTCACGAAGTGCTTTCTCTGCTTGTTTGCGATCGCTAATCTCTGTAACAAAGATGCTTATTCCTTCACCAAAGGGGTAAAGGCGATTCTCAAACCAGCGTTGCCAAGGAGCATGAAAGTATTCAAACCGAACAACTGTCTGTTGGGCGATTGCCCGATGAACCTGAGTATAAAACTCGGTTTTAACCAGATCGGGAAACACTTCCCAAAGGATCCTACCTAGTAAATCTTCCTTTTGGATGCCCACAACATCTGCTAGGCGATCGTTGACAAAGGTATAACGCCACTCCCGATCCAACACATAAAACTGGTCTTGAATGCCAGCTAGGACAGTCTCTAAGTGGGCTTTTGCGACCTCAGCTTCAATCCGTAACCCTTGCTCTCGTTGCATTGCTTCCTCGCGGAGCCGAGCCATTTTTAGGGCTGCCTCCACCCGCGCCAACAATTCCCGAGCTGAGAACGGTTTAATTAAATAATCATCGGCTCCCGCTTTTAACCCTTCCACCCGTGCTTCTTCGCCCGCCCGCGCCGACAGCAAAATGATTGGAACTTTTCTCGTTTGCGGATCGGCCCGTAATTCTTGCAGCAGTCCAAAGCCATCTAATCCAGGCATCATTACGTCCGTCAGTACCAAGTCTGGGACACGCCCACGAGCAGAATCCAAAGCAGCTAAACCGTCTGCGACTGATTCCACCTCATACTGCTGACCTAACAGGCGCTTGACGTAATCACGCATATCTGCGTTATCATCAGCCAGGAGAATTCGGGGGAAGGAGTGGAGGGG
>NZ_NOLK01000186.1:0-14289 GCF_002245985.1 Nostoc sp. 'Peltigera membranacea cyanobiont' 232 | reverse complement strand
AATGAACCACGAGTCCGTAAACGTCGCCCAAAAATTTACCCCTTGATGACGAAACCCCGGCATGAATTACGCAAGCAATTGCAAACTGCTTAAACCGCAAGGGTTTCGGCTTTTCTTAGTGCCATTCGGTACATACCACCGACAAAACTCGGACATTACTTCCAAACACGAGGCGGTTCGCTGGGTGTTGGGATTCCGGGAGCGATCGGTATTAAGCTGGCTAATCCAGATAAAACTGTGTTTGCCTTCACTGGTGATGGCGGCAGTATGTATACGATCCAAGCCCTCTGGACTGCTGCCCACCACAATATAGATGCCAAATTTGTCATCTGTAATAATCACAGCTATCAAATTCTCAAGTTGAATATTCTGCACTACTGGGGCGAGCAACAAATACCAGAACACGACTACCCATCTTCTTTTAACCTCTGCAACCCAAGTATCGATTTCGCTGAATTAGCAAAGTCTTTAGGGGTTCAGGCGATTCGGGTAGAAACCCCAGATCAGATTGCCCCAGCTATCCAAAAAGCATTGGATCATAACGGGCCATTTCTGATTGATTTGGTACTGACAAATGAAATTGTCGGTACAAAGATCGGTGTCAAGTGTGGTCAATAGTAGACCGGAATTTTTACTGAATTAACAGGGAGAAAAGCAATGACAGTAGCTAAATTAGCACCTTTAACAGAATTAGAAATCAAGCAACTAGCAGCAGACTGGTATTTGAAACTAGATGTTCACGCTCCGCTAGAAGATTATATTCCTTTTCTAGCTGAAGATGGTCTAGAAATGCGCTTTCCTGAAGCTACAGTTTATGGTTTTGATGGATTTAAAGGTTGGTACGATCGCGTTATCGGGATTTTCTTTGATGAAGTCCATACTTTAAAGGAAGTCAACGTTACACCTTCAGGAGACGAGGCGAGTGTTCAAGTCATCGTCAAATGGGAAGCTAGTGTGTGGAATCCACCAGCAGCCAAAAGTCAACGCATTGTTTTAGATGCTTATCAAACTTGGATCGTGAAGCGATCGCCTAATACTGGTAAGCCAGTAATTGCAACCTACATTGTCGATTCACTTAGTTATTATGAAGGATCTGCACGTCTTTAAGATTGCAGACATCCGCGAAAAAACAAAGTTTTGGGGTGCATATAACAGATTGTATGTAGTTAATAGCGCTCCAAACTTATAATTACATGAAAATTACAGAAGATAAAAAAATGACGGTTTCAACAATTTCACTTGGGCGGAAATTCTTTGACAAACATATCGAGACTATTTCTGCCGGAAAAATCGATGAAATGGTGGATAGGGATTATGCAGAAGATGCTGTATTAATCACCTTTTTTAATGGGTTTGAAAATACACCAGCACCCATCACAGTTAATGGTCGTGAAAATATCAAAACATTCTTTCACGATTACCTGAGAACAATCGAATATATTGATATCAAATCTCTGGACTTCACTGAAGCGGAAGACGCTATATTTTTCCAAGCGAAATTCAACTGTAAACTTGGTCAAGTCTCAGTTGGAGATGCTTGGACTCTTCGTAATGGACAAATTGCTTATCACTTTGGTTTTTGGGTTTCCTAGAATAGCACTAATTTTAGGAGATGTCTACGGCGGTAAACTACGCGCTTGTTTGTAGTTTGCAAATAGTAGTCTAAGCTGATGTGCATCTAAATTGTATAGTACGAAAACGTAAAATTATTGTAGTGCGGGCATCTTGTCCGCATCGCATATACAAATTAAATACGCAACAGCTTACCACAGTGACTTTACCTGGTATGTAGTAAACACTTTAGTATTTGTAGGGTGCGTTAGCGTTTCGCGTAACGCACCAAACCCTTGATAATAGTGCGTTACGCTGTCGCTAACACACACTACGTATCTGTTCAAAAATCAAATAGGAGTCCTATATGTGGTAAACACTTTAGTGTTTACTACATACTTAACTTAAGTGCAACTCGGTTTTATTTCCATCCTCACCATAATTTGTTTCAGTCGGAATACCCTACAATAGAGGATTACTATGAGTACACCCATAGAACAATTGCTTGTATCTCCCATCAGCAAGCTCTACAAAGAGCATATCGGTTTCATTAAAGCGAAGAATGTTGATGGTTTACTCAATCAGTATGCTGATGATGCTCTGCTGATTAGCACCTTAACTGAAGACCGCCAGCCGCTCTACGTGCAAGGTCGTCAAGCACTCAAAGAGTTCTTTGAAGGTCGCATTTTCGGTTTAGAAGATTTTGAAATCAGGCTCAACCAGTGGGCTGAAACTGAAAACACGCTGATGATGGTAGAAGAGTTAAAAACCGCAAGTAAAACTGGTGAAGTCGGTAGTGTAGAGTTTTACGATAACTGGTTTTTGCAAGATGGAAAAATCGCTATCCACTTTGCCGGTGTAATTCAGTATCCTGATAAAACTTATGTAAATGCAGGAACAGTTAAATCAGAAGCACCTGACTCTCCATTGGGTAAGTTTTATAAAGAGCATATCGGCTTCATTAAAGCGAAGAATGTTGATGGTTTACTCAACCAATATGCTGATGATGTGCTGCTAATTAGCACCTTAACTGAAAACCGTAAACCTCTTTATGTACGTGGTCGTCAAGCGCTCAAACAATTCTTTGAAAGTCGGATTTTCAGTCTAGAAGATTTGGAAGTCAAGCTTGACCAGTGGGCTGAAACCGAAAATACTCTGATGATAGTTGAAAGCCTGAAAACCAGAAGCGTCAATGGTGATGTTGGCGAAGTCAGTTTCTATGATAACTGGGTGTTGCGCGATCGCAAAATTGCTGTTCACTTTGCTGGTGTAGTTCAGTACCCCGATGGAACATACGCATAACTACAGCGGAATTCAGGAGCGGAGCCAGAGACGCTGCGCGGCTTGGCGTCAGAATGGGCTACGCCCCGCTGCGCTAACAGGAGTAAAACAGGCTTTAAGACTGAGTTCGTGTACTTCACCAAGTTAAAATCTGCTATAAGTTCACTTTTTTTCTGTCAGTAAGGACTGAAGTAATGACTTTGCTAAAAGTTTCTCAAATGGCAATCAGCTGCAAAGATCCAATTGCAACTGAAAAATTCTACACGAAATATTTCGGGTTTAAACGGGCAAGGGTTGCACCTGTTGGTAATAATGAGCAGATTGTCTTTCTGAAGTTGGGCGATATGTATCTTGAACTCTTCCAAGCTAAGGGAGAAACCCCTGTGCCTTTAGCCACCCAAGATGGTCCTACTTATCCAGCTTGGCGTCATTTTGGTTTTCAGGTTGATGATGTTGATGCTAAACTAGCTGAGATTGGCAATGATGCAAAAGTAACCCTTGGGCCACTCAACTTTGATGGCTTTATTCCTGGGTGGCGGACGGTTTGGGTATCCGATCCCGATGGTAATATTGTTGAAATTAGCCAGGGATACGTCGATCAAGAGAATCCACCAGCATTGCAGGCAAATTGAGGGTAATTTCAACTTAACTATATACAGCATTCCGCAATCAGAGATGAACAAGTTCAGAATTAAAATTCTTGTCTACTCGTTAATCTTTGTTCAAAACCTAGATGGAATTGCTGTATATAGTCTAATTGGCGATCGCAGAAAGAAACTCATGAATACTTTCACAAACTGGAAAACCCTTAACTGGTCTGAATATGGTGCAGAGTTGGTGGGAACTGCTTTCAATCTCTTGGTTGGATTCAGTATCATCACCTTCAATTTTGGCAAAGGCTTACCTATGGAGCATCTCATTCCGGCAGTAAGTCCTCGTTTATTAATTAATGGTCTCATTTTTGCTGGAAGTGGTGCATTATTTAGTATTTCCCCTTTAGGAAAATTGAGTGGTTCGCACCTCAACCCCGGCTTATCATTAGCATTTTGGTTGCAAGGCAAAATGCATAAAAAAGACTTAATTGGATATATTTTTGGTCAATTTATCGGTGCAATTATTGGCACGTCTTTAGCATTAGCTTTGTGGGGAAATTACCTGGTTAGCGTCAATTATTGCATCACTTCACCTGGAATAGGTTATCCTTTGTGGTATGTATTTTTAGCTGAAGTTTTCATGACATTTTTGTTAGTATTGTCTATCTTCATCTTCTTAAGTCATCATCATTTATTGCGCTGGACACCTGTAATGGTATGGCTGCTAGTGGCAACTATGGTCTGGTTGGGAGCGCCGATTTCTGGCACCAGTTTGAATGCAGCACGCAGTTTTGGGCCGGCTTTATTAGCATGGTCTTGGCAAAACCAGTGGCTTTATTGTATTGCATCCCCATTAGGAGCAATAGTTGCCGTGAAAGTTTTTCAACTGATATCTATGGGTGAAAGTGAAGTTTTAACAGGGAAACTTTTTCATGTTCCTAACTATCGTTGCATTTTTAAGAATGTAAAAGTACCATACCTGGCAAAGCATCAGTAGATTTAAGCTAGAAACAACAAAGTTGCTGCCAAGGTATAACTAGCAAAAAATCAGGTATATATCCCTCTTTTATTACTTTTGACAGAGAATAATCTATAAGCTCGATCGCTTTCAACTTTCACAACACATAAGTTAAAATGATGAGATTCTGCGGAGTAGATAACATAAGCGATCGCCAAATTTTTCACTACATCTGAACCTTACCAAAGGTAGAGTATTTTTCTCTCCTCAGAGGGATAAAAGAGGGATAAATAAGAATTCAGCACTTGGAAATCAAAATTTGTCAAGAGTCTAGTATGATCGGTATATTAATTCATCAAATACGATCCTGATACTTAAACTATTCTGACTTCTGAATTCTTGCAAAGATTGTTTTAGTTGAAAGTCATTTATTAAGACCTGAAAACATCAAAATATTCTAGAAGGAAAAAGTCAATGAAGAAACTAGAAGGTAAGGTAGCTTTAGTAACTGGTAGTAGCGGCGGAATTGGTCAAGCTGTTGCCGTATATCTGGCTGAACAAGGTGCAGATGTGGTGATTGACTACCGTTCTCATCCTGAAGGCGCTGAAGAAACTCTGTCGAAAGTAGAAGCGACTGGTAGCAAAGGTTTAACTGTTAAAGCCGATTTAAGTGTAATTGCTGATATTCGTCAACTCATAGACCAGGGTATTCAACACTTTGGTAAGTTAGATATTCTCGTAAACAACGCTGGTATCGACGGTCGGAATGCTGATTTCTGGAACATCACCGAAGCCGACTATGATGCAGTGATTGACCTGAACCTCAAAGGTACATTTTTCGCCACTCAAGCGATCGTGCAGCACTTCATTGAAACCAAGCGAACTGGCAAAATCATCAATATTAGCTCCACCCATGAGGAAATAGCATTCCCCCATTTCACTGCCTACTGTGCCAGCAAGGGCGGTGTGAAGATGATGATGCGTAACCTAGCAGTTGAGCTTGGACCTTTGGGAATTACAATTAACAATGTGGCTCCTGGAGCAATTGAGACACCAATCAATAGTAAGCTGTTAAATGACCCCGAAAAATTAGCAGCGTTGTTGAAAAATATTCCCCTGGGTCGTTTAGGCAAGCCAGAGGATATCGCGCCGATAGTTGCCTTCTTAGCGTCAGCCTATGCTGACTACATCACAGGCGCAACCTTCTACGTAGATGGGGGATTGAGCCGTAACTATCATGAGCAGTAGGTAGTTTCTCTTGAGCGATCGCTCTCATGCTTCACCCGCCCATAAGTGGTACTATGACAGGACTTACGCAATAACTCTCTAAAACTCTTATTTCTCTGCGTCCTTGGCGTCCTTCTCCCAAGGGGAGACGCTAACGCGAAGGCGGTTCGTTTTTTCATTATTTTGCGTAAGTCCTATATGAATTTGACTTAGCCAGGGAACAGTTTGGGGCTGGCTAATTGGGCCATTTGTTTTAGCCCACCTACGTGTTTTTAACGATCCAGCCCAAGCTCAGAGTTTACTTCAGCCAATGGCTAATCATCTATGCACTCACGGCGTCGGTAGTCTCAGTGAGATTTTTGATGGCGATGAGCCACTCAGCCCACGAGGTTGTATTGCTCAAGCCTGGACGGTGGCAGAAGTGCTTCGCGCCTGGATAGCAACAGAACCGACCACAGAGAATTCTGAGTTTTAAGTTTTGCATTAATCCAAAATCAGCATACAAGCCTTGTGCCGTTAGATTCTTAATCCAAAATCCCAAATCTAAAATCGCCATGACTCAAGAAGAAGCAAGATTAGCAGCAGACCGCGATCGCACAGCCTATTGGAAACGATGGGGTTCCTACCTGAGCGAAAGACAGTGGGGAACGGTGCGGGAAGACTATAGCCCTGATGGTACCGCCTGGGAATTCTTTCCCCACGATCATGCTCGCTCCCGCGCCTATCGCTGGGGAGAAGATGGGATTGCGGGAATTTCTGATAATCATCAGCGATTATGTTTTGCGATCGCTCTTTGGAATGGTGAAGATGCAATTCTCAAAGAGAGACTTTTTGGTCTCACAGGGAATGAGGGGAATCACGGAGAAGATGTTAAAGAATACTACTTCTACCTGGATAACACCCCTACTCACTCCTATATGAAATATCTTTATAAATATCCCCAAGCTGCTTTTCCATACGGTCAGCTGGTAGAAGAAAATCGCCACAGAGGTCGCCAAAGTCCAGAGTTTGAATTAATCGATACAGGTATATTTGCTCAAGACCGCTACTTTGATGTATTCGTTGAGTATGCTAAAGCTTCACCCGAAGACATTTTGATTCAAATCAGCGCGATAAATCGAGGTTCAGAAGCAAAAACGCTGCATCTGCTGCCCACGCTCTGGTTCCGCAACACCTGGTCTTGGACTGATAATCAACAAGAGAAGCCCTGGTTAAAAATTAGCCAATCGAACTCTGATCTCAGCACCATCGAAGCTTATAACCCTTCTTTAGAAACCCGGTGGCTCTATTGTAATGAAACTCCAGAGCTACTATTTACAGAAAATGAGACTAATAATCAAAGATTGTTTGCAGTCAACAATGCTTCGCCATACGTAAAAGATGGCATCAATAATTATGTCGTGAATGGGGAAAAAACCGCTGTCAATCCCAACCGCATCGGCACTAAATTTGCAGCTCGTTACGAATTAGAAATTGGTGCAGGTGAAACCAAGATAGTACGGTTGCGGTTAAGTGATGTGCAAAATTTAACTGCACCATTTGGAACTGAGTTTGAGACAATTTGGCAACAGCGCCAGCATGAGGCGGATGAATTTTATCAGCGGATTTCTCCATTACCGATGTTAGAAGACAGACGTAATGTGCAGCGGCAAGCATTTGCTGGCATGTTATGGAGTAAACAATTTTACTACTATGTCGCCGACCAATGGCTAAAAGGCGATCCAGCAACCCCGAAGCCACCAGCATCACGGCTCAATGGCAGAAATCATGAATGGTTTCATTTATTTAACGACGATATACTTTCCATGCCCGATAAATGGGAATACCCTTGGTTTGCGGCTTGGGATTTAGCTTTTCATGTAATTCCGCTCTCGATGATTGACCCCGACTTTGCCAAGCTGCAACTCAGTCGCTTGACACGGGAGTGGTATATGCATCCTAACGGTCAGCTACCAGCTTATGAATGGGCTTTTGGTGATGTCAATCCACCCGTTCATGCTTGGGCAGCATGGCAAGTTTATCAGATTGAGCAAAAAATCTATGGTCGTGCAGATAAAAAATTTCTGGAAAGTGTCTTTCAGAAATTACTGGTGAACTTTACTTGGTGGGTTAACCGGAAAGATTTAGAAGGCAAAAATATCTTTCAGGGTGGCTTTCTCGGTATGGATAATATTGGTGTCTTCGATCGCAGCGTTCAACTACCAACTGGTGGATATCTGCAACAAGCAGATGGTACAAGTTGGATGGCGATGTATTCTTTGAATATGCTGACCATCGCCCTAGAGTTAGCAAAGGAAAATTCCACCTATGAGGACATCGCCAGCAAGTTTTTCGAGCATTTCCTCTACATTGCTGATGCCATGAACGGCGTTGGCGATAGCGAAATAGCGCTATGGGATGAAACTGATGGCTTTTACTACGATGCTCTACATTTACCTGATAGTCATCAATTTCCCATGAAAGTGCGATCGCTAGTGGGGTTAATTCCCTTATGCGCCGTGAGTATTTTAGAACCAGAAACCTTAGAACGGCTTTCAGGTTTTAGAGAACGGACGCAATGGTTTCTGAAAAATCGCCCCGATCTGACACGAAATATCGCTTGTATGCAGAAACAGGGGGTTGGTGAGCGTCACCTGTTGGCGATCGCCTATCCAGATAAACTCCGTCGCATCCTAGAAAAAATGTTAGATGCAACAGAATTTTTCGGACCTTATGGAATTCGCTCTGTTTCTAAAGTCCATGCGTCCCATCCTTACGTTTTGACCGTAGATGATCGGCAGTATCGAGTAGATTACGAACCTGCTGAATCTAGCACAAGGATGTTTGGCGGTAATTCAAACTGGCGCGGGCCAATTTGGTTCCCGATTAATTATCTACTGCTAGAATCGCTACAAAAGTTCTATCGCTACTTTGGTGACGATTTCAAAGTTGAGTGTCCCACCGGTTCTGGACAAATGATGACACTCAAGGAAGTATCAATTGAATTAGCTCAAAGGCTGATCAAAATTTTTCTGACTGATGCTTCCGGTAAACGACCTTTTTATGGTGGAACAGAAAAATTTCAAACTGACCCCAATTGGCGCGACCTGATTCTGTTCAATGAATACTTTAATGGAGATAATGGCGCAGGTATTGGTGCTAGTCATCAAACTGGTTGGACAGGTTTAATCGCCAAATTAATTCAGCAATGTACAGAACAGATTTTGTCAGATTAAATTTACGGCGTTGCTGAATTAAGGGATGATTCTTGTAGGGTGGGCATCTTACCCGCCCAGAAATACAGAGGACGCTCATGTTTCCCATCCCACAAAACTAGCAAAATCATCCCGCAAATATGCAACGCCAAATTTACCAAAGCAGAGAAAACTTGATTTTCATTTGTATAAACTTCTAATTCTCCTTAGATATTGTGTATGAAATCAATCTAATATCAATTTGAAAAAAGAATGCGATAGATGGGTAGGGGCACAACATTGTTGTGCCCTTACGAATAATTTATGTATCACAAACATTATTTGAATTGGTATAAGGTACGTTCGCTCAAGGTAAGGCACTCTACAATTTAAGGCAATTCTATTCACTAAGTAGATGGGCGTAAATAAACAACCCATTTCAAATCAACGAAACGTTTACGCTATATTTCTTTTGACTTTTGACTTCACGGCGGTACTAGGCAAGTTTTTAACTGCGTTTATTTATTATCAAAAGAATACAAACACACTCCGAAAGTTAAACCCTTGTAACTAAATTAAGCAGGCATTAAAATTAATTATATAAGCTACTTAATTGGTAACTCGATTATCGGCACAAGTAGATTTAATTTCGCCAAAGAGTTGCGAAAATTTGACTTAGCAATTACTCGAAATTCATGAATAGAAAATCTATGAATAGATGATACAAACATTGAAGAAGAACTCAGAAGTCAGAATTCAGGAGTCAGAATCAATCAGTCGGGGATTCAGACCCGCGACTGATAGCGTAGCGTTAGCGAGTCATCAAGCGTCTTGAAGACCACCAAATCTACGATTTATTAAAGGTAGAAAATGGTGCAGAGTCGTGGATACTGCTCTTTCTTCTCCAATGGATATTGTAGAACCAGGGGAAGAAACTCTAGTTTCAGGTAATATCTATGCTGTTAAAGAGCGTAGCGTTGTTGTTCTGATTTCTAAATGGTTTCCAATTAATGAATTTCCAATTCGGAGTGAATTCAATGAGTAATATAGACTTCTCATTTTCGGATTTGATTGCTGGGTATGTTACCGCTTTTGATTCAAGTAAAGGAGATTCTGGTACTTTCGATCTCAAAACTTCAGATGGCAGGAAATTTGAAGTAGCATTGACCTCAATGACCTATGGTGAACTAGTACGCAATTTAAATGAGCCTTTCTTTGATTGCACTAGCCAAATAAGTTCAATGCTCGTTCCAGATTGCTATCTTTTCGTGTATGGCATTTTTTATCCTGAAACAGGCGAGCATAAGTTTGAAGCTAAACACATAGTTTTTCTGGGTAGAACAGAAAACGAGTATCTTTTTGAAAGACCAGATTGGTGGGTTAAGCAAATCCGAAGCTTGGGCGATTTTTACCTCAAAGCTCAGTTTGAAGATGGCGAAATTGATTATCGGAAATATCGCACTGGTATCGGTTTAGTTGGTTCCAAAGAAGATAGTAATCGTCAGGAAACTGATACTATTTCTCGCCTAGTTTACGGTTTTGCCACAGCTTACATGATGACTGGGGACGATCGCTATCTGGAAGCCTCGGAAAAAGGTACTGAATACCTGCGCCAACACATGCGTTTTCTCGATGAAGGCGAAGGAATTTGCTATTGGTATCACGGTGTTGATGTCAATCCCGGCGGTAGCGAACAGAAAATATTCTCCTCAGAATTTGGAGATGATTATGATGCTATTCCAGCCTATGAGCAAATTTATGCCTTGGCTGGCCCTACCCAAACCTATCGGATCACCGGCGATCCACGCATCATCAAAGATATCGAGTTAACGATTAATCTGTTTGACAAGTATTTCTTGGACAAAACAGAGAAAGGAGGATTTTTCTCCCATATCGATCCGATTACTCTCAGTCCCCATTCTCAGACTCTAGGCCACAATCGTGCCAAGAAAAACTGGAACTCGGTAGGTGACCATGCCCCAGCTTATTTGATCAATCTGTGGTTGGCAACTGGCAAAGAAGAATACGCAACTTTCTTGGAGTACACCTTCGACACCATTGAAAAGCGTTTCCCCGATTATGACCATAGCCCATTTGTTCAAGAACGTTTTCATGAGGATTGGAGTCACGATACAACTTGGGGATGGCAGCAGAATCGAGCAGTTGTAGGTCATAACCTCAAAATTGCTTGGAACCTAATGCGGATGAACCACCTGAAACCAAAAGAAAACTATGTGACTCTGGCAGAAAAGATTGGAGAAATCATGCCAGCAGTCGGTAGCGACCAACAGCGTGGCGGTTGGTACGATGTGGTGGAACGCACTTTAAAACCAGGACAAGAGGTACACCGCTTTGTTTGGCATAATCGGAAAGCTTGGTGGCAACAGGAACAAGCTATCTTAGCCTACCTAATCTTGAGTGGTTCACTTGATAAACCTGAATACCAACGCCAAGCTCGGGAAGCAGCAGCTTTCTATAATGCTTGGTTCCTGGATTACGTGGCTGGGGGTATCTACTTCAACGTTCTGTCAAATGGGATTCCCTACTTGTTAGGAACAGAACGAGGTAAGGGAAGCCACTCCATGAGTGGTTATCATTCCTTTGAATTGGCCTATTTAGCTTGCGTTTATACAAATCTGCTGATTACTAAACAGCCAATGGATTTGTACTTCAAACCAAAACCAGGTGGCTTTAAGGACAACATTCTGCGAGTTGCACCAGATATCTTACCACCAGGTAGCGTGCGGATTGGGGATGTTTGGATCGATGGGCAAAGGTATGCTGATTTTGATGCTGCCAACCTGACAGTCAAACTACCGATTAGTCAAGACGCTGTGAAAGTTAGAGTTCGACTTCTGCCGACTCAAGTATCTTTCGACGCAACAGTGTTGGAAGTCAGTAATGGTATTGCCAAAATCTCCTTAACTGGGTTATTGGATGCCAATGGCGTGGTACATTTTCAGGAAGCCATAACCAAAGCCACAGCACAGCCAATTAATCGTCTCGTCTTACTACTACAAAACTTGGAATGTATTACTACTGCTGGTCTGCGGGCCCTAATTTTTACTAAGCAAAAACTGGGTTCTCATGTTGAACTCTACATAGTCGGCGCACCGGAGAATGTAAAACAATTTCTGACTACGAGTGCATTTTGCGACAGTATAACTGTCTTGGAACGGTATGAAACTGCTGAGATGGCCAGTGTGTAGATTGCATTAAAAGACGTTTTAGTAGTCCTAAAAATTGGATAGCAAATACACGATTCCAACAAGGAAACTACGGTTTATCCAAAGCTATTAGGACTACGCTCAATAGAGTTCGGTTAAGGAAAGTTATTTGTTGAAAGGAGTAAAGAGAGCAGGGAGAGCAGGGAGTGTGGGGAAGTTTTTCTTTCCCTGTACCCCTAGCCTCCCTTACTTAGTCAATACAACTTTTTATACTGATAAACAAAAAATATTGAGTAATTATTTCACCTTACTCAGTACTCAGCACTGAGTAAGGTGAAATAATTACAAACATCATCCCCAGAAAGGAGCTATTTTGGTAAATCCTGTACTACTTACTGTTGACGATGACCCCGGAGTTTTACGAGTAATAGAGCGAGATCTCCGACACGAGTATGGCGATCGCTTTCGGGTACTACGAGCCGACTCTGGTGCAAACGCTTTGAGAGTATTGCAACAGGTAAAATTACGTAATCAGACAGTGGCGCTCTGTGTGGTAGACCAGCGGATGCCACAAATGTCGGGTGTGCAGTTCCTTGAACAGGCTATGCAAATTTTCCCGTCTGCAAAACGAGTTTTATTAACAGCTTATGCGGACACTGATGCTGCCATCTCTGCAATCAATACAGCCAAGATTGATTACTATCTTCTCAAACCGTGGGAACCGCCACAAGATCTTCTCTATCCAGTTCTTAGCGACTTACTAGACGATTGGGTTTCGTCATACCGCCCACCCTTTGAAGGTATCCGGATTATTAGCTCTCGTTGGTCGCCCAAGTGCCATCACATTAAAGACTTCTTAGCCCGCAATCATGTGCCTTATCAGTGGCTAGATATTGAGACAGATGAAGAGGCGCGTCAATGGCTGACTTATAGTCAATGTAATATGACACACCTACCACTAGTAATATGTCCTGACGGTTCATATCTCACACAGCCAACCCACCCCGAAATTGCTGAAAAAATCGGGTTGAAGATGCACGCCCAAATGCCCTTTTACGATTTGGCGATCGTGGGCGCTGGCCCGGCTGGTTTGGCAGCCGCAGTCTATGGAGCCTCTGAAGGTTTACGCACAGTATTAATTGAAAAAGAGGCTCCAGGGGGACAAGCAGGAACAAGTTCTCGGATCGAAAACTATTTAGGCTTTCCTCAAGGAATTGCTGGATCGGAATTAGCTCGCCGCGCCGTTACTCAAGCGAAACGATTCGGGGTAGAGTTTCTCTCACCTCAAGAAGTAATTGACATTCGCTTGCAAGATTCTTATCGGATCGTCAAGCTGAAAGACGGGACAGAATTAAGCTGTTACGCATTGTTGATTTCCACAGGTGTCTCATACCGCAAGCTTGATGTACCTGGAATTGAGGATTTGACTGGGGCTGGTGTGTACTACGGTGCAGCAATGACGGAAGCACTCTCCTGTCAAAATGAAGATGTTTATGTAGTTGGCGGAGCTAACTCCGCCGGACAGGCTGCGGTATACATCTCTAAGTACGCTCGCCATGTGACTATGTTGGTACGCGGCAATTCACTGGCTACAAGTATGTCAAAGTACTTGATAGACCAAATTTTAGCAACAGACAATATTACAGTACGGTTTCACTCGCACATCGTTGAGGTTCATGGTCAGACTAACCTTGAAGCAGTTACGATCGCTAACACGAAAACTCACGAGCAAGAAACCATTCCCACAAAGTTGCTATTCATTTTAATTGGCGCGAGACCACACACTGATTGGCTAGATGGGACTCTAGAGAGAGACGAACAAGGATTTATTATCACCGGGTCGAGCCTGATACACAATAAACGATGTTCAAAGGCATGGAAACTCGATCGCGAACCCTTCCTGCTTGAATCCAGTGTACCAGGCATCTTTGTGGCTGGAGATGTGCGTAACGGCTCTGTGAAGCGAGTTGCTTCTGGGGTTGGAGAGGGTGCGATCGCAATTCAGTTTATCCATCAATATCTAAGTAAGGTGTAATTATGGATGTAATGATGTTAGATGCTTTGCGTCAAGTGTCACTTTTTGCACAATTGACAGATGAGCAATTCCAATGGTTGTCTGAACACGGCCATGAACGAATGGCACTAAGAAAAGCTACAAACCTTGCTGCATAAGCATTACAAGTATTAATGCGTTAATAGCAGTGGGCGCTTGGCTGCGATCGCTATTTTTTGTAGAGGCTGTGAAATGGAAGCGATAACGGTGGAGGGTTGCCCAAAAAGTTTTTGAAGGTAGAAAAAGCTTACTCGTCTGTGAAATACTTTTTTTGAGACGAGCAAGC
>NZ_NOLK01000185.1:0-14379 GCF_002245985.1 Nostoc sp. 'Peltigera membranacea cyanobiont' 232 | reverse complement strand
TAGGATTCGGCACGTTCATCGCCGATTATTTTGGCTTGCTGAACGCTAGTTGCCAGAATCTCTGCAATGTATTTTTTATTACCAATTGTGGTCAAAGTCTGAGCAAAATTGATCCGTGCATAAATACTAGCTTGATTGCTAGGTAGATTGAGTAATTGAGATTGGATTGTGGGTATTAATGACTTTGCTTCTGTGATGCGTTCGTTTTCGACAAGCAAACTCAGCTGATTAATCAGGGCTTGAACTTTGGTGAGAGGGTTTGGTGCAATTTTGGCAGCATTTTCATAATGAGCGATTGCATCTTTAATATTACTTAACGACCTAGCAGTATTACCGAGACTAAATTCCGTCAAACTAATTTCTAGAGGCAGTTGCAGACGTTGAGCGATTTCTAAGCTTTGTTGTAAGTTTGTCTGGGATAACTCAAGTTCGCTTAATTGTTGTAAGACATTGCCAAGCGATCGCAAAGCTGTTACTTTTACAGGTGAGTTAGGTTGGGAATTTAATTGTTGGGATACTTCATTCAATATATCAAAGCTACGGCGGTAAAAACCAGCAACTCGTAGAGCTTGTGCTTGATTAATCCGGCTGCGCGTTACTCCAGCATTATCACCTAATTTCTTCCAGATTTGCTCTGCTTGTTGTGATGTTTTCACAGATACATCAGTTTGTCCCTGTGCTAGTTGCAATTCGCCCTGAATATTTAGAGTTTGTGCCAAAATTTCTAACAATTCAGATTTTGGATTATTGACATTTAACTTTTGATTTATCTTATCCCAGCCAAGTAAATTTAAGCTATTGTCAATAGTTGCATAAGCTTCTTTCCACGAACCGAGTTGCTGGTATACAAGACAGAGATTAGTCAGTGCTGCGGCTTGTGCAAGGTTATTGCTTTCTCGTTGATAGCTACGCACAGCTTGTTGTAGAACATTTACTGCTTCAGTAAAGCGTCCAGCTTGATAAAGTGCTTCTCCTTGCTCAAGAAGTTGCTGTGGTTTTGTGGCTGGGGGTTTATTGGTTTGGATGTGAAACCCGTTTGGTGAATTTGTCTGGAGTTGTTTAGCAAATGTGCTAGGGATAATAATCAGGAAAACAGCAAGGGTAAATAGGACTACGGGAGTTACCGCAAATCTAACTACTCGCTTTGGCAGCTGAAGTTTTGCCATATTTCACACTTTACTGAGATACAGGACAGGAAGCAGGTGTTTGCCAAGGGCTGTGAGGGTTAAGTTGAGGAACTTGTGCTACTAGTTTTATGTTTCCATTGCGATCGATTACCCAGCCAGAAGCTTCCACAATTGGAATTGTAGCAGCAATGGGAGTAGTTGAAACTGCTGTTGGTTGTGGCACAGGCGTTGTGTTTGCCTTTTCTGCGTTTGGTCTTAATCTCACCCACGCAGACACAGTACTTGAATCTTGTAATGGTTCAGTGGGACTCATGGGTAGTCCGCCGCGTCCCGTTGCCACAAATGTATTTTGGAATTGCCGAGTTCCAGGTGTGCAGGCATTGGAAATTTGCCTAGAAGCATCAACTAAATTAACTGGGAGTTCGACTAAGGCGTTACTAGGGTCTACATCAGGTTGAGTAATTTCTATATTGCCACTTAAATCAGGCGTTGCGCCTTTGGCGGTAATATCACTTGTGTTTGGCGAAGGCTCTTTTCTAGATTGGATACCAAAGATGCCTGCAATATTTTTGATGGTGACATTCCCGCCACGGAAGTTAGCGGAATCTGCTCTAATGTCGCTATTTTCATTGGGAACAGCCACGATAAAACCATTTTTGGCATCAATGGTAATATTGCCGCCAGTGATATCATTACCACTGGCATTAGTGGTGATGCTGCTACCTCGACGCAATATCAAAAAGGGGGAGTTGAGAAAGATATCGCCACCGCCTCCTGTAGTGTCAGCACTTATTTTTGCGTTGTGATCGAGACGGATGGAGTCAGCTGCCACAATTAACGAGCCTGCAATGCCTGTATTTGTACTACTGACGCTCACTTGTGCCCCATCTCGAACGGTTAAATCTCCTGTTTGAAGGGTCAAATCGCCACCTGCACCACTACCTGTTGTTTCTGCAGAAATCAGCGAACCATCGCCAGTTAGGGTAATCGATTCTGGGGCAATGACGCTGAGAGTTCCTCCTTTGCCGATACCAGAAGTAGCAGCCGATACCTTTGATTTGCCTGAGAAATTGACTGCTAAGGTTTGCCCATTGTTATTGGGTTTAATTCTCAAGTTACCCCCTGGTGCTGCCCCTGTTGTCCCTGCTTCTAAAATGCTGCCATCTGTTAGGTTCAATTGTGCAGCTTGCACAGTTAAGTTGCCTCCACTAGCTTTGGGGTTATTAGAATTCGTTGCCGCCGAAACCCGCATCCCATTGCCAATATCAAGCTTGTTGGTAGTAATTTCCACATCTCCTGCAACTCCTGCACCACTACCTTCGGCTGTGGCTGCCAAAGTACCATTACCAGTTAAGGTAATCGACTCAGGAGCATTGACGTTAAGAATTCCTCCTTTGCCATTGCCAGAAGTTGATGCAGATATCTGTGAATTATCTTGAAAATTAATCCTCAAGCTCTGCCCTTGATTACCTGGTTGAAGAGTTAAATCTCCGGCTGAGGCTGTACTGCTAGTTTGGGCAAATAGACCGCTAGTGGAACCTGAAAGAGAAATTTCTGGGATGTTAAGTGTGATATTACCAGCTTTACCACCACTGGAGGTAGAGGTAAGGATTTGTCCACCGTTAATTGCACTCAAGGTATTGGCATTGACTGTAATATTGCCTCCAATGGAGTTAGTCTGGGTTTGAGCATCCAATGCCGCTCCATCAGTTATGCTCAGGCTACTGGTTGTCAGGTTAATGTCACCGCCTTGGCCTATCTTGCTACTGATAGTTCCTAACTGGTCATTGCTACCACCACTACTTGAGCGCAGACTACTACCAATACCAGACAAATTGACTTGCTGTGTTGCATTTACATTAATATTTCCAGCCTTACCCTCTCCCAAAGTTTGTGTTTGTACAACACCTCCTCCAGTAATGGAAAGTAAACGAGTTTGTAGGTCAATAGAACCACTATCGCCTTTTGCTCCTCCTGCTACTCCACTCAAGATTGAGCCGTTATCCACTGAGATTGAGTCTGCTTGAATAGAAATATTACCTGCATTGCTATTCTGCCCGAATGTGGTTGTGGCAACGGCTGCTCCATCTTTGATAATTAGTTGCCCTGTTTCAATTCTCAGCTTGCCTGCACTGCCAGTAGAGCCGACTGTTGTCTGAGTAAAAACACCACTGGGAAATAAAATATTTTTTGAAAGATTGCCTTCGGAAAATGTAGTAACGCTAGTAGGAATATAACCACCTACGTAAGTACCTTTTATCACCCCAGTATAAGTAAAATTGCTAAGACTACCAAAAGGAGCTTTGTCTGTTGCCCCACTTATTTCTAGAAAATCAAAAGCGCGTAGACTGATATCACCACCCTGTCCACTGCTATGGGTGCCTGCCGAGATTTGTCCACCATTAGTAATAGAAATGGACGGAGCTATAATCTGTATATCTCCTCCCTTTCCAGAGCCAAAAGTATCGCTAATAATGAAATCACTCAAAGCAAAAGGTGTCTGAGTATTGATAATAATATTGCCAGAACCAAGAATTCCTGAGGTGTTTATTTGAAAAGCGGCATTACCAGGTTTAATAGTTCCGGCTGCTATGAGAGTAATATCGCCCCCTTTTCCTCCACTTACGACACCAGAGTATACATAAGAAAAGAGAAAGCCTGTGGAAATGCTACCTTTGGGGGCAGTTAAGACGATATCCCCTCCATTGCCTGCTATCCCAAACTGTGAATTTGAATACGACTGCATCTTATCAGTAGAAATGTTACCATTATCAGCAGTTAAAGATATTGCTCCTGCATTGCCTGATTTGCCAAGCTGAGAGGATGAATTAGAACTTATTTCGCCAATCGAAACATTACCATTTGTGGTATTTAACGTGATTACTCCTCCATTGCCTGCCGTACCATCAATAGAACTAGAGCCAGATTGAATCAGCTCGCTAGCAATATCATTATTGGCGCTCAAAGTGATATTGCCTCCATTGCCTGCATTGCCGCCTCCAGAAATGTAAGAGTATAATCGTTTTGCCTCAATGCTGCCGTTAATAGCACTCAAGGTGATATTGCCTCCATTGCCAAAATCACCATTAGCATAAGCGTACAAAAAGTCTGTAGTAATGTTGCCGTTGTTGGTGCTTAGGGTAATATTACCCGCATTACCTGAACTTAAAAAAGAAGAGGACAAAGAGAAAGATTTAGTAAAGCCTACAGAAATATCGCCATTGATGGTACTCAAGGTAATATCTCCCCCTCGTCCGGCATTTCCAGAATTAGAGGAGGAGCCAGCATTAATATCACTAGTCTTGATGCTACCATTGATGGTACTCAAGGTAATATCTCCCCCTCGTCCGGCATTTCCAAAATTAGAACTGGAGTAAGAGTACAAATAGTCAGTGTTAATGCTGCCGTTATTGGCAGTGAGGGTAATCTTTGCTCCGTCTCCCCCTATTTGAGTGTAAGAGCGTGAGTTAGATGCCAAAAAGCCAGTTTTAATGTCTCCTCGCCCAGCATCAAGGCGTATTTCACCTCCATTTCCTGCTGTGCCAGACTCAGAGTATGAGGAAGAGTTCAACCCAGATGTAGAAATGCTGCCATTAGCATCAAGAATTATTGCTCCCCCATTTCCGGCATTTCCAGAATTAGAGGAGGAGCCAGCATTAATATCACTAGTCTTGATGCTACCATTGATGGCACTGAGGGCGATTGCGCCTCCATTTCCAGCACTGCCAGATGATGTGACCGTTCCTCTAGTTGTGTTAATGCCTCCTATAATACTGGTGAGAGTAATGTCCCCACCATTGCCAGCACCAGCTGCTCCTGAGCTTATACCGCCTGTGGTAATGTTGCCCAAGGCAGTGAATGCGATCGCGCCGCCATTTCCCCCATTTCCTTTGAGGGCAGAATTCGAGTACGAGACAGAATATAAATCGTCTATAACAATACTACCTTTGGCAGCACGCAGGTTAATTACTCCTCCATTTCCTGCTATGCCAGAATTAGCCTGCGAATATGAGTACAAACTGTTAGTGTTAATATTACCGTCAGTTGCAGTCAGGTTAATCGCACCTCCATTTCCTGCACTACCAGATGTAGAGTTTGAGTCAGAGAACAAATTAGCAGTAGTAATGCTGTTAGCGGCTTCTAGACTAATCGCACCTCCATTTCCTACACTACCAGATGTAGAGTATGAGTAAGAGTTCAAATAACCAGTAGTAATGCTGTTAGCGGCTTTTAAACTAATCGCACCTCCATTTCCTGCACTACCAGATGTAGAGTATGAGTAAGAGTTCAAATTGCCAGTGTTAATGTTGCCGTTGGTAGCTTTTAGGCTAATTTCACCGCCATTGTTCGTGCCATTTGTACTGTTAAGCGTTTGTCCATTAGTAGTAATTGCTCTAGCACTGTTAATATCAATTCCGCCTCCATTAGTTGTAATTCCTTTAGTACTCACATCTCCAGATACTGTTGTTAAGCTAACTATCTCCCCAGCCCCATTAAAGCGCTCTAAGGAAACATCTCCACCTAAAGTAATTCCCTCTGGCACAGTTCCACTAGTAAACGCAGGTACTAAACCAGAATTGACACCCCCATAAGCTAAATTACTTTGCCCAGAACGCATAATTAACGCCGTACTTTTGTTTAAAGTTGCAATATCTTGTCCAGCAGGTAAAACACTAGTATCCGGTCTATTAATATTTATATCACCCGCAAAGCGAATATTACCCTTGCTTTCGACTAACAACGATGCACCTATATAGTTAGCTGCAATATCCACATTGCCATTGCTACTGATAATTGGGTCATATTTACTTACAAAGTTTGCTAATCCCCCCGATACACTCTTGAGCGAAAAATTCCCACCACTGGCAAAACGAGCATCGCCAGAAATTATCCCATCACTGATTAAGTTAAGATTGCCCCCACTGACAAATGGTGTTTGCGTTGGGTGATTCAGTGCTAAAATATCAATTCCTTGATTTCCCTGAATCGTGAAATTACCAAGAGCAGTAGCTAAAAACGGAGTCATCACACTGTCCCGTACTTTCACAGTATCCTGTGCTTGCAGTGTTAAGTCTCTTCCTGCTTTTAGCTGTCCCTGCAAATCAAGCTTGTCAGCTACTAGTGTCAGGTTTTCCTGGGGTGCTAAATTTCCGGTGTTGGTAATAGTCGCCCCTGGCTGACTTGTTCCATACTGCAACCCTGGTGTAATATTTACCGTCAGCAATGGCGGTGCTTGGGGATTAGTAGCACTGAAGGTACTGCCATCAGGAAACTTGAAACTGCTTGCCGTTGTTGCAGAAAACGAGCCACCAATATCTAATCGGGCATTTTTTCCAAAAATAATGCCATTGGGATTGAGCAGGAATAAGTTTGCTGTGCCGTTAGCGCGAATTAAGCCATCAATATTAGAAATTGACTTACCCGTTACTCGTGTCAGGATATTCTGAATATTGAGTGCATTATTGAACAAAGCTGTCTGGCCAGTGGGAACAGAAAACTCGCTAAAGCTGTGGAATAAATTGCTTCCATCGGTGGTTCCACCTTCGATTTTTATAGTATTGCCAATCTTTTTAACATTAGAATTAATCGGTAGAGTACTATCTGGAGTGATTTGAGCGATCGCATAATTACCACTGCAAATTACTCCACTAGTAATGACAATGTTCAACCATTGGAACAAGTTTAATTTTATCATTACCCTAAACATCATTGCTCAAACTAGCATCTTTACCAAAATTAATCCCATTGGGATTAATTAGAAACAGATTGGCTCTGCCGTTAGATTTGATTAAACCATCAATATTAGAAATTGACTTACCTGTTACTCGTGTCAGGATGTTCTGAATATCCAGTGCATTATTGAACAAAGCTGTCTGGCCAGTGGGAACAGAGAACTCCCCAAAGCTGTGGAATAGATTACCCCCTCTTGTGGTTCCACCCTCAATAATCCTGGTATTGCCCTCTAATCTCACATTAGAATTATTTGGCAGAGTGCCATCTGGGGTGATTTGGGCAACTGAGATATTTGCATATAAAGCGATCATACTGACAATGGCAATTCCTAGACCTTGTAACCAGTCCAAACGCGGAGTTCTGAAAGACATTGGACTCTCCTAATAGAAAAGGAAATTTAGCTTAGAATCCTCAATTAACTATAGGTGTCAGCAAAATCAATTTATTCACAAAATGAGGATATTAACAAATTTCTTGCTACTGACATAACTTGCAATAAAAAAATTACTTTATAGCGAATAAGCATTTTTGTCAAGACTAATACAGTTGGAATTAGGTAAAAATATATTAAGCTAACCTTCATTGAAAGCTCAAGACTTATACGTTCTTTTTACCGCCAATTAAGACTCTGCCTTGCTTTGCGCTTATCCGGAGTCCTCCCACGGCTCCAGATAGTGAATAAACTCATCTCACTGCTACCAATTAAGAATCAGGAGGCAAAGCTAAAAAATCTTTGATTCCTAACAGTGAATAAACCAATCTCACTGCTACCAATTAAGAATCAGGAGGCAAAGCTAAAAAACCTCTGATTCTTAACAGTGAATAAACTCATCTCACTGCTACTAATTAAGAATCAAGAGGCAAAGCTAAAAAACCTCTGAATATCATTTAACAGTCTCAAGGAAAAAATCATGTCTAATACTTCTAGTTCCCTCATGAAAAACAAATTCTTACTAACACTCACCGCAACGGTTATTGGTGGTTCTGCTATTTTTGGCTTTGCTAACCTGGCTTCAGCTGGAGATGTTAGTGCGGGTCCTATCTGGAGCAATGAACACGCAAAACAAGTATGCCCTCAAGTTTGTAGTTCAGTCGGTTTAAAATGGGACGGTAACTGGTATACAAACGTCCCAGGCAAAAATTCCGTTTGTAGTTGTGTAAGTAAGTAAAGCTTTAACCTAAAGGTGTTTTAGATAACATTACACTACTGAGGTAATTGAGAATACTTCCTAACCTCTGATAAATCCATAACCACCCGCTTGGGGCGGTTATGGATTTTTTGAAGCAATCGACTCAAAAAATACACTCTTCAACTTTACTCAAATCCTCAAAGTGAAAATTATGTTAATGAATTTTATCAAGGATTTTAAACATCAATCATCGCGATTTTCAGGAGCATTGTCATTGATTTTTCTAGTTTCTGTTGTTGGGTTAATTTTGTTGGGTTTAGGATTGAAGAACTATTCAATGCCTACGCCATCTGAAAGTTATCAACCAGTAGATTCACAATTGGAAGCCAAGGTTTTGCAAGTCATTCGCAAGCATCCAGAAGTGGTTTTGGAGTCTGTTTCTGCATACCAACTGAAAAAACAGGAACAACAACAGAAAATACAAATGGCTTTTTTACAAAAAATGAAAGCTAATCCTAAATCAGTGATTGGCGAATCCTCAACTACTGGTGCTCATGAGCAAAAAATTGTGCTGATAAATTTCTCTGACTTTCAATGTCCTTATTGTGTAAAGGCACATCAAGCAGTTAAGCAATTCATGGCAACACATCAAGATAAAGTCACGTTGGTGTATAAGCATCTGCCTTTGACCTCAATTCACCCAGAAGCCATGTCCGCTGCCAAAGCGTCTTGGGCAGCGAGTCAACAAGGAAAATTCTGGGAGTTCCATGATGTACTTTTTGAAAACCAAGACAAGTTAAGCGAATCTCTCTATGTTACAACTGCCAAAACCCTGAATTTGGATCTGAAGCGGTTTAACCAGGATCGTAACAGCAATGCTGTTATTACTGCTATTAAGAAAGATATTCAATTGGCACAACAGATTGGAGTTGATAGTACTCCTATGCTTGCAATGAATGGAGAACCTCTAAACGGAGATATTCAACTTGCTAGTTTGGAAGCGCTTCTGATTAAAGTCCGCAGCAAGTAATGAAACTTTAAAAAGGAGATACAATTGCCACTATTGATGACTCTCGACTCCAAACCAATATTCAACAAGCTAAGTTACAACTAATTCAAACCGTTCCGCAAATTAATGCAATAAATAGTCAAATTCGAGCCGAAAGCGATCGCATTTATTTAACTAAGGGTTGTGGAATTGTGAAAAATTCCTGATGGCGTTGAATTAATACTACAACAACACCGCTTCCAACCACAGCAAAGGCAGAAGGAATAAATGGCAACCATAGCCCTTGTTTTAAAAGAGCGATCGCACAAACTCCATATAAAATGACAACTATCACAAAGATAGCGCATCCCTTATCTGACAGCGATCGCACTCGCCAAATAATCAGACTCCCAACTACAGACCAGCTGCATATCCAGAGAATATCGCCCCAGTAAGGCAAAACCCAAAGAATTGGACGTTGGTCTAAAACTGCACTCAAAACTTGGCTAACCATTTGTGCTTGTATAAATATCCCTGGTATTTCTTGGTAATCTTGCTGTGCAGTACTGTAGAGAGTTGACCAAGTATCGTTGACTGTATTAGCTGTCACTCCAATGATAACTACCTTATCTTTAAGTGATTTATGATCAAATTCATCACTCAATACATCATCAAGGGAAACTCTTTGATAATCTGTATTACGGTAATTGACAAGTATTTGATTTCCACCTAAATCAACTCCTTGTTGATAGGCACCACTGCGACTAGGTTTTAAGCGTTTAAATACTTTAGAGCCAAACTGTACATAATCTTCATTAAATTTAGGTTTAATATTTTCGTAAGATAAGTAACGAATAGCTAATTGCAATGAGAGCGAATAAGGCGTTGTACAAGTCGAAGAAGGCTCTTGTGCCATCATCAAAATTTGGCGACGGACGATACCATCTGGGTCTTGAATTGCATCGGTAAAACCCTGACGTTCTACAGGTACGTCTTTTGGAGGTTTAACACCTTGGGGGTCATATTTACTATCGCGGCTTTTGCAGACAACAACAACATTATCTTTACTAAATTCAGTCGAAAGTTGTATTAGATTTGATCTATTTGG
Organism: Nostoc sp. 'Peltigera membranacea cyanobiont' 232; assembly: GCF_002245985.1. NCBI lineage: Bacteria > Bacillati > Cyanobacteriota > Cyanophyceae > Nostocales > Nostocaceae > Nostoc > Nostoc sp. 'Peltigera membranacea cyanobiont' 232. The sequence continues at coordinate 4,293 of NZ_NOLK01000185.1, read as the reverse complement.
AGGATCAGCGAAGTCTCTGTAAATATCCAGTCCAATAACTCGCGCTTGATACTTTTGTAACTTGTTGAGCAGTTTAGCTAACGTACTATCCGAAATGGATTTCAGTCCTTTGGTCGTCTCTTGTCGTGATTGAATATCTTTTTCAGTAATTTCTACAATTATCAACCTGGGATCTGGGTCTTCTTTAGGTCGCAACCGTAGCATTTGATCGAAAGTTTGTAGTTCGATTTTTTCAAAGACTCCCAAGTATCTCAAACCTAGCGTTGAAACAGCCACAATCAAAGTACTAAGTAGTATATTCCAAAATTTTAATTTTGGTGTTGCAAATTTATCTTTTGTCGAAACTTCACCAACAAATTTAATATCACCAAAATTGCCGCGCAGTTCTTGCCATGTAGTAGGGACAGTTGTAGGATTTTGACAGATGACTGGCAACCAACTGGCACAAGGAAATTTATTTTCCAGTCCTTGAAGTCTTTCTCGCGCTTCTCGCACAGCCAAGTAAAATGGTTTGCTATCTCCAAAGGCGGTAAGAAAGTTTTTTAAAAATTCCTGCGCTATTAAATCTGGCACTCCTTCCCGCATTACAATCATTTGGGGAATGTTTAAATCAGCTAAATTTCGTCCTAAACCAATTCCGTCACAAGAATTTAAAATTGCTAATTTCAAACCGCGTCTAATTGCTGCTTTAAGTGCATTTTTCAACTGCGAAATTGCTAAAGTTTCTGTTTGATTGATACAAATCTCCCCAGTGTCTCCGTCAGCGAGACTATTGCTATGTCCGGCAAAAAATAGAATATCCCAATCGTGATTCCATAGATACTCGTCAAGTCTTTGCCGTGTTGGTTCTATAAGAAAAGTAGTTTTTGCATCTGTTAAACCTTGTAAGAAAGAGGCATCTTTATCAATATCAATACCAACTCTATTGCCTAGAATTGCCAAAATTTTGACTTTACCTGTAGGAGATTTTTGTAATAGCTGAGGAGATTCATACTCATGATTGCTTAAAGCTAATTCCGCTTTCGGGTAATCTTCAGAAAAATGCCACAGATGCCAAGGCAAGCGATGCATTAGAACTATATTTGTTTCAATAATTACTCTAATTTCATCATGATGACTGAGTAGAGTTCGTAACTGCCGATCAATATTCTGAAATGACTCAAATTTTAACCAAACATTGATATTGGCTTGTAGCTGTTGACACACTTCATCAAAATCATTGACAGAAATATTGGTTATGTCTTGCGAATGTACTTTTATACGTTGGTTGCTACCCAGGCGTTGATGAACTGCTGCGTATAGTAACTGCCATCTGCGGTAGAGTTCACTTAGTTCTGGTGCTGGTGGCAGACTCCCTATTAATTTCACAGGTACAAATTGGTTATGACACCAAAGTTGAGCCGTGACAACAGGAAATCCTTGATTTAAATCTCCTCCCAAGAAGCTGAAGACAACTAGCTTACTCATAAGTTAAGTGGACTTTGCCATTCGTGATTAACTAGTGAATAATGAATCTTAATTTGACTCGCCTGTGCGCGGCTGTTAGAAAACCTGTTCAGTCTAGCTCTTAATAACTAAATCACGAAACTTTCTGCAATCTGGCAACTATCAAGAGCAACCTGGATGCTAAAACATTCTCCCACTTCTCCATCAAAGAGTTTCAACTGCACATAAATATCTTGAATTCTTGCTTGTACTTGTTGAAGTATTTCCCCTTGATCTGAAAGTAAAACTAGCTTGATATTAGCAGGTAGGTAAGGTTGATTACAAGCTGGATGTAGCTGCACGCGAATAGTAACTTGTTGATTAGCTTCTGGTATTAAGGCAACCAATAAAATAACTTTTTGAACCTCTATTTCTATTCTCAAGTCAATCAGCTTGGCGCGTTTGATAGTAGCAGCATTTAACCCAGAAGAAGTGCGGAAATTAAAAGCTAGGCTACTGGAGTTTGGCTCAAAAAAAGTCTCTATAGCTTGCCAAGAAGCATCGTAAATCTGCTCCAGCCAACGACTGAGACCCCTAGCTGTCTAGTTGGTGTTGTTTGCAGGTAAACTGAAAAAATATCTACCAGCAGCTATTTTTCCGTGATATCAAAGTTGCCTCGCCACCGTCCCCAACGACATTTTTCTGATGTCAAACGAATAATTGTGAAATGTGAATTAAATAAGTGTATCCATTGCGACACAACATTAGTTAGCCTTCCATCTTGGCACATGCGTAAAACTATTCAAACCTTAAAGGGAGTAGTGTTTGTGGCAGGCAAAGGTAAAGAATGTGCCAACTCTGAATGTGAATATTTTGGTCAGCACTACTTAGCTTGTGGTGTACTAAAGTACAGTTTACCTAAAAGTACTTATGGTTTGGATATACTGGCATTTATCGGTTGGCAACATGAGCATGAGCATCAACAGTTAGTTGAAATTCAACGGCAATTAAACCAGCGTGGGATTGAAATTAATGAGCGAAACGTAGGTAAGCTATATCGGCAGTTTCTGGCACTATTAGGCGGAACAATAATCCATACACAGGAGAAATTAACTGCCACAGCCCTTGAACATGGTGGTTTCATTTGGGCGATTGATGCCTTACAGCCTGAAGGTCACGGGACTTTATTATACGTATTGTATGAAGTATTAAGTGGTATACCAGTCAGTGCAGTTCAATTGCAACAAGCACAAGTGCAAGGGCTAATTGAATGGCTACAACCATATAAGGAATTACCGTATAAGATTCTGGCAACGCTATCAGATGGGGAATCAGCGATTATTACTGCCATGAATTCAAGTTGGCCCGATGCAGCACACCAACGTTGTCAAGCTCACTTTCTCAGTAATTTGAGTGAATCGGTTCTGCCATTAGATACAAAGCTACGACAACAATTAAAAGCAGACTTAGATGGACTGCCAAAAGTCCCAGATTATTCTGAAAGGCTCCAAGATCAAAGTCAGCAACAGCAGCCACAGAGTAGCCCCCTTTTTCAGCAATCCCCTATTTGTCACGAGACGCACAGTTAATGACAGTCGAAGCTCAAATTCGTGCTGCGATTAGAGATTGTGTCAATCGTACCAGTCGCAAACCTTTCAATTTGGGAGGTATTCAAGGCTACCAGCAATTATCAGCTATTGGGGAAATACTACGTAGTTTACCATGCCGAGCAATTGACACAGATTATTTATCTATATTGTCAGTATGGGTTGACCAAGCTTTAATCAATAATCTTTCAGTAGCGTCTGACTTGGAACAGGCGCACCAATGGTTGCGACAAATTGCTGATTGTTTGCACTACCCGAAATACTCCAAAACTTGCAAGGATGATGTAACTAATATTACAGATGCTAGCAATTCACCCTTAACAAGTTTTCAAGTTCGGCGCGAGATGGAAGAGTTATTAGAGCAGTTTCAACCTGACCCTCAACATCATCCAGCACAGTTTGCCTTGAAGAAAAAGTTACAACGTTTATGGCATAAATACGGTACTAACTTGTTGTACTGCTATGATATCCCTGGCTTGCCGCCAGATAATCTTAAAATCGAGTCTTTGTTCAGTAATTTACGTCGCCATCAACGGCGAATTAGTGGACGTAAATCAACTGCTGAATTGCGTGATTTTGGGCAATATCAAGTTCTCTTCATCGCTGAGAATGAAAAACAGCTACTTGAACAAATTCAGCAAGTACCTATAACTGAGTATAAAATTCAACGTCGTCGATTAGCAATGGCAGAAGCCCCTCGCCAACAAAAACGTCGCCTTCATCGTAATCCAGTTAACACAATACAAGCTTTGGTTAATCAACATCAACAACTTCTCACTGTGCTTGAGTTTCAAGCTCTCAATACCAATTAGACAGCTAGGGACTCAGCAGCAGACAGTTTTTTTCTAATAGTGGGCTTAACTGGCTATAGGACTTTAACCCCAATATTTTTGCTTGCTTATCTGTCACTGTTAACTTCCCCTGGACGCTCTTTACTACTCTTTCTCTACCTTTTTCTGTCCCTGTGACTTGTTTAATAAAAAAAAAGCAATTTTTGGACTTACTTGCTCTAGCACTTTGGTTCGTACTGCTTTTTCTAAACTCTCAAAGCCAATCTAGCATTCTTTATGGTCAATTTATCCCATCATCTTCTATCTGATTTTCGTCAACTCAATCCCGATTCCGGCATTATTGACTGGAGTTTAGACTAAGCCATGCAAAAAGACCCAGCAGGGCTGAGTTAATCAGAGACTTAGCAAAAGTATGAATAATCTTAGGTATTAAACAGCAACTGATGGTTCTTTGCGTGGTGGTGTTACTG
>NZ_NOLK01000184.1:0-14468 GCF_002245985.1 Nostoc sp. 'Peltigera membranacea cyanobiont' 232 | reverse complement strand
GTAACACGACCACGTAAAGACCCATCAGTTGCTGTTTAATACCTAAGATTATTCATACTTTTGCTAAGTCTCTGATTAACTCAGCCCTGCTGGGTCTTTTTGCATGGCTTAGTCTAAACTCCAGTTACAAGCAACTACAACACAGCCTCCGGCAACTTAAATTCTCTTACTCGTTGTAACACCTCATTCAAAGTCAGCGATCACATTCTGGTGCTGCAATTAAGAGTGATCGCTAATCATTCCACTTCACCAGCACCCCATCAACAATCGCAATCCCCCACTGCGGAAACTTCACCAAAAGCTTTTTGATCACTATCTGTAAGGACGGATCATCATGGCAGCATTGTTGGAGGAAGTCAAAACCAGGATTTTCCCCAACCAGAGAAGCCATCTTCAGTTTCTCCATTCGCAATAGTCTAGCTTTGGATCTAATGGCGATGTCTTCAGTGGTAAACAACCCCTCACTAGATTCTTGCACCTGATAATTGACTACAGATATATTCCACTGCTTCTCAAACTTGCTGATTGTTGCCCTCATGCTGGCGTAATACTTGCTGTCTAGCAAATATTGAATTACCCACAATGGAGGGCATTCTCCAACGTTTGCTCTATCCAACCATTCAAATATCTCACTTTGACTTAATGACACGGGCGCGGCCGAACTTGTGCCTTCATGAGAGATTGTAGGCTCAACACCACAATCCTGGTTTTCAGCCAACAAAGAAGCAGAGGGACGACTCGGTTCTATTTTTTGATGTGCGATCGCTGAACCTGAAGAAAATTCATTTTGAGCGACGGGCGCAGCGGAACAAGTACCCTCATGAGGGAATATCGCCTCAACACCATAGTCCTGCTTTTCAGCCAGTAACGGAACAGGTTGACTCGGTGCAGCATCCACAAGCGCCAGCGATGTACAGTCATTCGCCGTAGGCGAGTCTTCAAATTCTGACGCGCTTTCGATACGTTGAGGCGACGCGCCCCTCCAGGGCGCATGAGCCGTTTCCTCAACACGCAGATTTTCAGTTGGCGCGTCAGAACCAACTACCATACCAACAACCTTAGTTGGTTGTTGGTAGGTAGTTAACAGGTTGTTAGAAACGTTGTTAGGTTTTTGAAACCCTTGCAAATCCTCATTTTTTTGACCATTCTTTTGGAATGATTCCAAATCAGCGTGGATTCGTTCCACTTTGGGGTGATTTTCATTCCGTCCGGGCGCATTTGTTTTCTCCTCGGCGTGGACGGCTTTTTCGTCACAAGAATTGTTTTCCCCAGACGTGGACGATTCCCAGTAAAACCGATTGTAATAACCGTGAAGGTTACGGACACGGTAGTTAATCAGTCCTGGTCTGCCGGAAGGCTAGCGACCAAACACTTCCTCAAACTGAAATAATCCTTGGGCCGTCAACGCCGCCCCTGCTTTTTGCAAAGATTTATAGGTGAGGTTAGTATCGAGTTTGTGGGCAGCACCCCCGAATTGTTCAGCCGCCACGCTATCTAACCAAAGCTGCTGCACAGATGGAGGCTGCTGACGAACCCAGTTAATATCCTCAATTGATACTTTGCAGTGTGGTCTAATCGATTTATCTTCTGAAGCAAGTTTCCGCTCGTTTCGCTGTTTACTACCACCGTTGATTGCTTTTAACGCTGTAGTCATAATTCCCCCAAAATTTGCATGACAATATGAGCGGTATGGTTGCAATGCCGCGTTTAAGTTTTTTGGCTATTCTCTTAGCGAGTCTTTATCTACTGGTTCTCGCCCTTCCAGAATCGCAACTCTTCCCTGGAATAGCTTTGAGTCTTTTTCAACTCATTGCGCCAGTGATCCCAGGCAACAACTACTTTGCCCCCTACCTCGTCTACAACTTCCCCCCTCTGTAAATACAGAGTCCGGTACGGGTCAGCATGAGCAACAATAGAACCGATGCCAATTGTCCGAGGTTCAGTGGATGAGTTTTTGAGAGTTCTAATTAACTCTGTTTCCTGGGTAGTAAGTTCTGCCCAATAATCTGATTTAATCACCTCATATTCTTGCGCCACTGCCCAATAGTCCTGCCACGTACACCCAGGTTTTGACAACACCTGCCGAATATCGCTAACCGCTTGGGGTATCATCTGTAATTGTTCGGCTCGATATGCGATCGCAGTTGGTGTCGGTTCACTTCCCAGAATTATGGCCGCAGCCTCCAATGCTTGGGTATTGTTCATAGCACTGGCAAGGTTTTTCAACGCCATACCCATCAGCCGCAGACATTCCTGAGCATTTTCTTTTGGCGGTTCCTGGGCCAGCGATCGCAAATCAATAGTTTTCTCCAAGGCTTGCTGAACCTTCTTGTTTAACGCTTTAGTCGCCTGTTGCGTCATGGTATTTCCCCACTGTTGAGGAGGGCGTTGTTCAACCGCGTTTTCCAAATCCTGAATGCGCTGCCTAAGCTGTTGGTTCTCAGTCTCCAACTGCCGTAGCGATTCCATTTCGTCTAGGCGTTGCTGTAACTGAATATTTTGCTCTTTCTGTTGCTTGTATAGTTGTTGCAGAGATTGGATTTGCTCTTGTATTTGGGCTTCAGCTTTAGCCCCTGCTTCTGCTTGTAAACCAATCCTCAGTTCTTGCTCCAGTCGCTCTAGTTCCTGTTTATGGCGTTCTTCAATAGCAGCGATCGCTTCCGTGTATTCTGGTGAATAATTTCGCTGTCTGGGGAGTGGGACACTGGGGGCATCTAAATCAGCATTGTTGATCAACAACCTCTCGCCATCAGCAAAGGTGACAATCTGTTGCCAGCGATTCGGTGCGTCTGCCTCAATCACTCCCGAATCTCCATACCTTGGGTGTGACTGTTGTGAAACTGTGACAATGGCTTTTTGAGGAACCACTGGTTCTTCAATTTTGGGAACCATTGCTTCCTGAATAGATTGCTTTTTGCGTGGAAGTTGAGGAACCACAATATTTGCAGCAGCAGCAAAGTCTGAAACACTTGGGTCAGGGTTATCTTTCAGAGCGATCGCTACAGCTTGTTTTAGTTTCTCTGGTTCTTTGACTAAACGAAGTAACGGACGAGCCTGACGTTCATTTTTGATGTGTCCGCCCAACTCGCCAACTGCGTCTATGACCTTTTTAGCTCCTAGCAGTTGGTTGATTCGTCGGTATCCACCCCAGACGCATAACTCACGCTGGCAGTATTCTTCAAAGTTTTTATATCCAGCTTGCAGGTAAAGCTGCTGTTCCCTCATCTGGAGGATTTCATCTACCGCCTGCCACTCGAACCTATCGATGGCGGTGAAGGTTTCTTGGATGCTATTAAACTAAGCAGCAATTCTCATTTTGAAAAAAATCAGAGAAAATTCTGTTATTTAAATAGAGAACTTGTGTCGAAGCATCATTTTTTGACAAATAATTATCATCCAAAGTTGGAGATAGACAAGTTTTAAGAAGTTTGTCCATGAAAAATCGATTTCAACTGATAAATTCAGATGAAATTCTCAACAACTTTTTAGTTTTTTTAATAAATAGGGTTATTCTCCTCTTTTAATCTGTTGACATTTATCAACTAGAATTTATTCTTTTTAATGGATCATGTTCTGTGATGATCAATGAAAATAAATGCGACCAATCTGGAAACCATAAATATTTTAATAAAGTCCGAATATCTTTAAAGAAAGTAGTTCGAGTTACCAATATTTTGCGAACTTTTTGATAAGTATAATTAACTAAATCTAAAACAGTATGAAATAAAAAAGCTAGCAAATTCAAAGATAATAATAACTCGCATAAATGATTTTCACCATGACCAAAGTTATGCTCTAAATTATAACCGTGATTTTTAAGGACGTTATTCCCCTCATTCTCAACTTTCCATCTGCTGCGCCCAGCTTTGACAATTTCTTCAACATTATTTTCACTGATTTTATGATTAGTTATCCAATTATTTCTGTAGATAATTTTCTGTGTTTTCTCATTAATAACAGTTACTTCACACCAATTAACTTCGAGACTTGAGTCATCATCTCGCAAGGGAAGTCTAGAGGTATAACGATAACGATAAATTAGATTTTTTCGCCCATCCCATTCTTTCTTTTCAACGGTTGTAACGTCTCCATTTCTTTCTAAAAATTCTAGCCATTCATATAAAGTTTTATGTGACGTTTCGAGACAAACAAAAATAAAATTATAACCTTGTTTTAGTGCCAATTCGCAAACAGGTTGGCGAGAATACAAGTCATCCCCTAAAAGGGTTACAGGATAACCATACTTATTTTGATGATTATTATTCAACCATCTTTTTACAGCAGCATTTTCACAATCTTGTTTTTGATGTCCATCTTGCTTTTTAATAAATTCTGGCTCTAAATTAATCACTTGTTTTTGATTAGGAGAAACTACAATAGGTGTAACACAGCCATGAAAATAAGTTGTAGCTCCATTTCGATGATTACGACAATTACAATGAGGGCAATTAATTTTTTTTGATGAAAAATATTCTGTGCCATCTAAAGCGATTAAAATTTCTTCATTTAAGTAGAGAAACTTTTTCAAAACTCCATTTTTATTTAACCATTCATAGACTTCTTTAAAAGCTATAAAGATAGTCGCAGTCGGCACCGGATCTAACAAATTTATTATTTGATTATCACAGGGGATTTTCTCAATTGAAAATAAACTTTCTGCGTTATCTTTTCCCTTATTATTTTTCATTAATCGTTGATGGTCTAAAAAAGACTCTGACTGAGTAAAAAATATAGAAAATGCTGCCATCACTGCGTCTTCCACCTGATATTTCGTATTATTTCCAGGTTTCCTTTCATCAGGTAAGTCATTTAATGATGACCGTAAAAATTGTATTAATTCAGGAATTTCTATGGTTGCCGCTTTTTGAGCCATCTTGGAATAATTTGACGCGAGAAGTGGATTTTTAACTCACCAATTTTACCTGAGATGACAACAGTTATAAATTTTTATTTTACTTGAGTTCTCTTTTCTCAAAACAGAACTTTTTTCCTGGATTTCCCCTTTTCGTTGTTAGCCAATTCCCGCCAATGAACTGAGTATTTATACTTAATCAATCGTTCAAATTGTTTTTTTAGCGATCGCTTCCCTCGCCACAAGCATCGCCTCTCCCGGAAAACTAGTTATTTTGTACTATATTTTGAATTTCAAAATGGGGGTTAATACTCTATATATTTCAAAATGAGAATTGCTGGTTATCGCTAGTCAGAAAACAGAACAAGGCCTTATGGTTTATGAACCGAATGGTCAAGCCATATCCTTTGAAAATATGCTTGAACGTGGATGGACTTTAGATTATTTACAACTTCAGAATCAGCGATGACTAGGAAAACGTTGTGTAAACTACACACAACGTCAAATACTTGCCTGATAAACGTTGTGGACGTTGTGGTGTATATAACCATTGGTTGTCAAAATTTGGGGATTAAGGATTTGACAACAAATGGATCACAAATCTTACCTACCAGTGAAGGTCAAGTTCGACCAATGACGAAACTAGAACCTCAAGAGCAATGGCAGGTGTGGCAAGCGGCAGTGCAACAAGCTGATGGCAAAGTGCCAACTGGCCGTGTTGTCAAAGATGTGATTGAGCGAATTCTAGAGCGTACTAAAGCCCCTAATCCTTACCACCTTGGCGAAGTTTGTCAAATCCTTGCAAAAGACAATCCCGAACTCAGGGGTAAAGGAGGCTGCTGGTGCATCGTTAGCCATGTCGGTGAGTTCAGTTGCACAGTCACAATGTGGGATGGAGAGTACACCGTCAGAATCGACCACCTGAAGCCACTGAACTACCTGGAATCGGAATGTCAGCAGATGCAGGTAATTTGCGATCGCATCAGTAGGTTACAGGACAGTGGCAAGCTAGAAGCTTCAGCAGAGGCAGTTTTAAAGTGTTTAGGAGAGTTGAAGCGCCCATATTTGACCCAGTTTGAAGAAGAGCTTTTGAGTTTTATTGAACAGAAATGCCAAGTTGAGGATTAGTAGAGACGAGCTTTCCTGTTCAAAATACTGCTTCTTCCAAGACATGGGATACCCAAAACAGATACATCAAACAAACCTGGCGCTGTATAAGTGAGTGCTGGCTTCTATTCGTTACCTTATATCTACTGTTTCTCCAATATCTACTTTTGGAGGATAGTATGCGAATTGGAAGGTATTACCACTTTCCATTACTCTTCTGAATTCTTCGTAGAAAGGATAATTCCCATCAACACCACTTAAATTTACCCAAGCACGAGAGCGAGTTAATGCAACGAACAGTTGGTTTCTCAGTTTAATATCACTTTCATCACTAGCAATATTGTCTAAACCAACTCTGATGTGGCATCACTAAGAGTTTGACTAAGCTAACATAGTAAAAATGCTTTCCATCTTTTCTCAGTGAAAATGTCCAGTCAAGATTACGGTTGGAAACGCTTCTGGTGTAGTCGCTCAGGTAGTATTAATCTGGCTTGTGGTGGCTATCTGTGCGACCCAGAAGTAGAGGGGGGACACACCTATAATCCAGACCTTGTAACTTTTAAGACTATATCCGACTTACCATGTTTAGCACTCTTGGGTGAACCAGGAATTGGCAAAAGCCATACTATAGAGGCAGAGCAAAATGAAATTATTAGCGAAATTCAAAAACAAGGTGGTCAGGTACTTTCGTTAGATATCCGTTCTTATGGAAGTGAAGACAGACTGGTTCGCAGATTATTCGACAGCCCAGAATTTACTAAATGGTTAAAAGGCACTTACCAGTTACATATTTTTTTAGATAGTCTTGATGAATGCTTACTACGAATAGATACATTAGCAACGCTCCTAGTTGACGAGTTCAAACTTTATCAGAATCATATCCAGCGTTTACATCTTCGTATTGCCTGCCGAACGGCTGTTTGGCAACCAGTCCTAGAGGAAGGACTGAAGCAAATTTGGGGTAAAGAGAGTGTAGGAATTTATGAACTAGTTCCACTTCGGCGTGTAGATGTGAGTAAAGCCGCAAAGATTGAAGGCATTGATAATCCTGAAGCATTTATAGAAGAAATTAACAGGAAAAATGTTGTACCTTTGGCTATTAAACCAATTACATTAGAATTTCTGATTAAAACTTATCGTAGCTACGATGGTAAATTTCCTCCTAATCAAAGGTTGCATGAACTTTATCTTGAAGGATGTCTCTGGCTTTGTGAAGAACGGAATCAGAGCCGAATTTCATCGAAATTAAAAGGTAATCTTAAGCGGCAACAACGTTTGATGGTTGCGGCTAGGATTGCAGTGGTCATGATTGAATGGCAAGAAATCTATTATCTGGACTGGTATTCAGAGCGATGTTCCAGATGATGACGATTACGTGCTTATTGAGAAGATATGCCAAGGAATCGAAAGCGTTGACGGTAGAGAGTTTGAAATTAATGAAGAAGCTGTTGAAGAAGTTTTAGATACTGGTTTATTCTCATCTCGTGGTGAATTAAGTCGTATGGGATGGGCACACCAAACCTATGCGGAGTTTCTGGCTGCATGGTATCTAACACAACATCAAATAGAACCATCTCAAATACTAAAACTTATAGTTCATCCTGATGATTCTGACAGCAAGATTATTCCCCAGCTTCATGAAACTACTGCTTGGCTAGCTGGTATGCTTCCTGAAGTTTTTAGGGAAGTAATGAAAACAGATCCTGATGTACTACTTCAAAGCGATGTTGCCACTGTCAGCGATGCTGATAAAGCATCTCTGGTTGAATCTCTTCTAAGATTACACAATGAGGAAAAATTAAGGCACCAATATCATACTTGGCTATACCAAAATCTAAATCACCCTAAACTACTCGATCAGCTTCAACCTTATATTTGTGATTCAGCAAAGAGTATAAATGCAAAAAACATAGCTATTGATATTGCAGAAGCCTGTAATGTAAAAGCCGTACAAGAATATCTTGCCGATATTGCTCTTGATCCTCAGCAACATTCTTCGGTTCGGATCAATGCAGCAGTGGCTATATGCAATCTTGCTGATGAGAAAACTAAAGCAAGATTAAAACCTTTAGCGGTTGCTAAAATCCAAAATGATATAGAAGAACAGCTAAAAGGTTGTGGACTACGAGCAGTTTGGCCAAGCAATATAACAGCAGAAGAGGTTTTTAACGTAATAAGACAGCCAGCATCCAAATCCAGTGGTGGGAGATATCAGGACTTTATAGCAAAAGAGCTTGGAAAACATCTTAAAATATCTGATTTACCAGTAGCTCTAAGATGGCTAGAAAAACAGGTTAAGAGGCGCGATTTACATTATCCTTTTGGACAATTGTCAGATGCAATCATGTTGAAAGCCTGGGATAACCTGAATGAACCAGAAGTAATGCAGGCATTTGCTAAAGTTGCTTTTTTGCGGCTTAAAAACCGTGATGTAATTGTATATGATGATTCATATAAAACAATATCCTTTAGCCAGGTTTTAAAGGATGATGTTCACAAACGCCATCAACTTATAGAGTCAATTATCTCTAGCATTCCAGAATCAGACAAAGAGCCTCTCTGGTTAGTTAGCCATAGAACAGGAATCGTTTTTAAGCAAGATTTTATATGGTTAATTGAATGTCTCCAAAAAACAGAAACTGAACAGCATCGAAGAATTTGGGCAAAATTGATCCGGTGGAATTTTGAACAACATCAAAGAATTTGGGCAAAGTTGATCCGGTTTAATTTTAGACTGACTCAATTGGAATTTGAGAATCTAGATGCTGTGCTTACAGTAAGCCAGACCAACTTAACACTAAGAAAAGAGTTTGAATCTGTGATCGAAGCAATTGAGTTAGGCTCACTAAGAGCGCAGCAGGAACAAGCAAGATATCTAGAACAACAAGAAGGGCTAGATGAAGGCGAGCAGCAACCTCTTTTAAAACCTTCGCCAAGGGAGCGAGTACTTGAGACTTTGAGTAAAATTGAGCCTGATCAGTCTAATCTTTGGTGTTCTTTATGCTTTGAATTAACTCTTGAAATTGATAGTACTCATTATGGTGATCCATTTGGATCTAGTTTGACAAATCTTCCTGGTTGGATTGAGGCAGAAGATTCAACCAAAGAAAAAATTCTTAATGCTGCAAGGCTGTATCTGAGTGATGGTGATCCAGAAAATCAAGCTTGGCTGGGTACAAATAACTTTCGCTACTCTGCATTATTAGGCTATCAAGCATTAAGTCTGTTGTTACAAAAAGCACCAAGTTTTATTTTCACTCTATCAGCCGAAGAATGGCAAAAGTGGACAGCAATAATTCTTGCGTATCCCAACTGGGGAAGAACTGAAGACCAAGGACATCGACAAATACTGATTAAGAAAGCTTATGAAAATGCTTTTAGTGAATTTATGAAAATCTTAATCATATTAATTGAAAAACAGAATCGAGAACGTGGTTATGTTGAAATTAACCACTTAATAAAAAAATGCTGGGATGAAAAGTTAAGCAAGGCAATATTCGATAAAGCTCAAGATGAAGAATTAACTGATAAAAGTCTAGGTAATTTACTTGAGAATTTACTGAAATATGGATTTATTGAAGCTAAAGTATTTGCAGAATCTCTAATTACTTCACCTCTTCCGAGCAGTAGCGAGGAAAGAGCAAAAGCAGTGGCAGCAGGTTGTGCGCTTATGCTCTATGCAGAAGATGCAGGCTGGTCAGTTGTTTGGCCTGCTATTCAGCAAGATACCGAATTTGGTCGAGAAGTTATTGAAAAGATAACATCCTCAGTTGAATATAGTGGGAGCATAGAACAGCGTGTACCTGAACAATACATAGCAGATTTATATATCTTTCTTACCAAGCAATATCCTGATTCAGATGGCAACAAACAAAACATTTCTGAAGATGAAAAACTTACAGGTATATCAGCATACGTCGAAAGCGTACAAGAACACAATATCAAAACTTGGAAAGACTATATTCCACAGCGTCTACAAGAACGTGGTACTCCTCAAGGCTGTGAAGCACTTCGTAAAATTATCTGTGAGCTTCCAGAGATAAAAGATAAATTGCAATGGAGATTGCTAGAGGCTGAAGCTTTAACTCGTCGCCAGACTTGGCAACCACTTCAACCAGAATAAATTTTACAAATTATCAATAATAACGCATCAAAAACTATGAAAACAATTCTTATTTTATCCTCTAGTCCAATTGATGGAGCCAGATTAAGGCTTGAGAAAGAGGTACGCGAAATTGATGAAGGGTTACGCCGCTCTCACAAGCGTGACCAATTCAAATTAGAACAAAAATGGGCAGTTCGTCCTGATGATTTACGCCGCGCTCTATTAGATTTTAACCCCCAGATTGTTCATTTTTGTGGACATGGTTCGGGAAAAAATGGATTAATTCTTGAAGATGAAACTGGGCAAGCGCAACCTGTCCCAACAGAGGCTTTAGCAAACTTGTTCAAACGATTTGCTAAACGAGGGCTTGAGTGTGTTGTTCTTAATGCTTGTTATTCAGAAATTCAAGCTGATGCGATTGCTGAACATATTAATTATGTAGTTGGCATGAATGATGAAATTGGTGATGATGCGGCCATTAAGTTTGCAGTAGGTTTTTATGATGAACTAGGGGCGGGTTGGCAGTATGAAGATGCTTATAACGGTGGCTGTGATGCGATCGCTCTGCAAGGAATTCCCGAAGAATCGACTCCTGTTTTAAAAAAAAAGACCAATTAACGACGGCTGACTTAGTTGATAGATTAGTTCAGCAGGTGCGATCGCTCATTCATGACGATATTCAACGCTTACACAGTACTATGTCGCTTTGGAGAGTAGACCATTGGGTTTCTTTGGGCGATCTGTTTGTTGATGTAAATATCTTGGAGCAGATTAGCAGTAGCCGTATAGCGGAACTGGAGGATTTATGGCAAGATTTTACTGACGGCAATTCCGACTACCGCAGTTTGGATCGGATGGGTTTGGCTAAAAAACAGCAGCGTGTATCGGGTTTGGCTGTACTGGAGCGCAATACTAACCTGATGGTGGTGGGAAAACCTGGTTCAGGGAAAACAACATATTTGCAAAGAATTGTAACTGATTGCAATGAGAGAAAAATACAAACACAGCGAATCCCCGTATTGATTAAGTTGCGGGAATTTTTAGAAGATGGAACCGAGTATGCTTACAACTTAAAGCAGTTTTTGGAACAGCTTTGGCGGTTGAGTAATGCAGATATCGAATTAGTATTAAACCAGGGACGAGCTTTAGTTTTGCTGGATGGTTTGGATGAGGTTGCGGGGGAAGTAGGAAAACAGATTGCCAAGGAAATCAAGCGTTTTACCCGTGCTTATCCACAAGTGCAAGTGGTGGTGACTTGTCGAACGCAGAGCCAGGAGTCACGATTTGAGCGGTTTGATTATGTGGAAATCGCGGATTTTAATGAGGAACAAGTGAGAGCATTTGCAGGCCATTGGTT
Organism: Nostoc sp. 'Peltigera membranacea cyanobiont' 232; assembly: GCF_002245985.1. Classification (NCBI taxonomy): domain Bacteria; kingdom Bacillati; phylum Cyanobacteriota; class Cyanophyceae; order Nostocales; family Nostocaceae; genus Nostoc; species Nostoc sp. 'Peltigera membranacea cyanobiont' 232. Next base: position 3,047 of record NZ_NOLK01000184.1, on the reverse strand, counting down.
TAGGACAGTTTGTGCAGATGTAGGAGAAACGCAGGCACAGGAATTTTTAGAACACTTGTTTCGAGAGGAAAACAAGCCGATTCGGGAACTAGCGATTACGCCGATTTTGCTGAGTTTGGCTTGTGCGGTGTTCCAGCAAACGGGGAAGTTTTACTCGAAGCGTTCTAAGTTATATCAAAAAGGGCTGGAGTTATTGTTGAAGGAGTGGGACGAAGAGCGAGGAATTGAGCGGAATGAAATTTATCGGGGTTGGTCAGTTGAGCAAAAGTTGAAGTTATTGAGCTATGTTGCAGTGAAAAAATTTGAGCAACAGCAGTATGTTTTGTTTGAACAAAACGAGTTGGAGGGTTATATCGGGGAGTTTTTCAGAAATGAGCAGCAGGATAGTCGAGGGGTTTTGCCAGTGATCGAATCTCTGCATGGGTTGTTGATTGAGAGGGTGCAAAAAGTTTGGTCTTTTTCTCACCTTACTTTTCAGGAGTATTTTGTAGCTAATGGGTTTTGCGAACAAGCTAATTGGAAAGTACTAGCCAAGCATATTTCTGAAGCACGATATCGAGAAGTATTTTTGACTGCTACTGAGCTATCTTCTAGTAGTGGACAACTACTAAAAATTCTAAAAAATGAAATTGATTGCATATTAGGTGGAGATAACGAACTTCAGAATTTTCTTGCTCGTGTTTATGCAAAATCCCAGTCTATTAATATTACCGATCATCCAGAAAAAATTAGAGCTTTCTATTTTTCAATAAATCGTAATGATATTCTTGACTTACAATCGACTTCAAATTTTTCCTCAACATCAATCCTTGATTCTTATATTAATTCCGTAATTAATCCTGAATATGCTCCTGATTGTGTCCTTGACTATGAACTTGCTTTATTGCTATACAACGCCTATTGTATAGCTGCTGATCCACCTATGATAGATGCTTCTAGCTATTCCCATATTAATCAACAGTTTCTTCAAGGATATGAAAAGCTAACCACATCACAAATTAAAGCTGAATTTAGATTAAAACTTGAAAATATAAAAAACGTACTACCTAGCTTTTCATGGGAAGACTGGGAGAGTTATAAAAACTGGGGGTTAACAGAAGGTCGAATCTGGGCTAATAAGCTTAGAAGATTAATAGTGACATATCGAAATATTAGACATAGCCTAGATTATCTTAAAAATGAACAATGGGAATTACTAAAACAATACTACGATGCCAATAAATTATTAGTAGATTGCCTAAATAATGCTTGTACAGTGAGTAACAGAGTTCGACAAGAAATAAAAGATACTTTATTTTTACCCTTAGCTGAGATTGAGAAATATAATACCAAACACTTATAAGGTGATAAAATAGGCTAGGATACTTACATGATAAGCTTCATAGCTCTCTCACCTTACTGGTAATACTTACGCTTATTAAGGCTTAGTGGCAATCACTTAGCAACTAACTCGTAGGAACTCTCCTTAAAATTGACCCAATTATAGCTACATCACCCACTAACGATACACCACAAGAAAAACTTGCTCAAGAGGATATCTCTGTTCAGTAAGATCCAGTGACAGCAACAATCACCGTTGCTGCTGTCGAAGTTCCAGAGTTGACCGAGGAAGAACAGCGCGATAAGCCTGACGGCATGGCTACGCTTACCGCCTGCACTTAGAGCGCCGTGTGGAACGGGCGTTTTTTGAGGCGGGGAAAGCGCTGACAGAATTGAGGGACAGACGGCTTTATCGCTCCACGCATAAAACATTTGAAGATTATTGCCGCGATCGCTTTGCTCATAGTCGCCAACAGTCAAATTACTTGATTGCAGCAGCTGGTGTTTACGAAAATTTGACAACCAAGGGATCACAAATTCTGCCCACGAGTGAGCGCCAAGTGCGATCGATGACAAAGCTTGAACCCCAGGAACAGCAAGAAGTGTGGCTAAGAGCAGTTGAACTTGCTGGCGGGAAAGTGCCTACAGGTAGAATCGTCAAAGATGTGGTGCAGCGCATAATTGAGCGTACCCAAGTACCCAATACCTACCAAATCGGCGAAGTGTGCCAAATCATAGTCAAGGATAATCCCGAACTCAGGGGTAAAGGTGGGTGCTGGGCGATTATCAGCGCAGTAAATGAGTTCAGTTGCACCGTGGAAATCTGGAATGGCGAATATACGATTGGGTTACAGCACCTCAAATCTTACAATTATCTACCTGCCGAATGTGAGCAGGTTCGGGAGATTAGCGATCGCATCAATCGGGTGTATTCGAGTGGACTGGAGGAGTCGGTGCAGAAGTTTTTGGAGTCATTGGGGAAGCTGAATCGGGCTTATTTGACGGATTTGGAAGCGAAAGTTCTGAGTTTGTTGGAACTAGAAATAGGAGTTTGATCAGTATATGGTTGCTACAAACTAAATACAGACATTAAGAGGGCTATTGCACCAGTACATACACTGACTACTGCTCTCAACATTTTTTGGACACAACCGCGTAGTTGTTCTGTTTACTCAGTAATTTTACTGCATTAATATTCTATTTCCAAAAAACTAAAAGAATAATCTCGTAATTATACGATGTTATTCTCTGAAAAAGCTTGTAATTTTAAAAGAGATATACAAGTAAATTTCAGAGAAATGAACGATATTCAATGGCAACCACTAGATTTAGAAAATATTCCCACCGTCTCTGGAATGTATGCTTTTAAGCATAAAGAACACTGGCTTTATATAGGTAGTGCTGATAATTTATCAGTAAGACTTGGTAATCATAATTTACCATTTCAAATTGCTCGTGAACATTTTCCTGGAGCTACTTTTCTTTGCTATCTTGAGGATTCATCACAGAAGTTGAAACATAAATTACATAAACAACTGAGTCCTGAATGGAACGGAGGTACATCTTTTGAGCCTGTTCAATGGGCAGAAATGTACGCTACTATAGCGGTATGCATTTGAATGAGATACGAACTTGTGTACTATAGGTTTGATTTACTGAATTTAAGAGTTACTTGGAAGACTTGATACTGGTTCTACGTATTCAGTGATGCAATAGCAACAATGAGT